>CAYZQQ010000026.1:0-17820 GCA_964480075.1 uncultured Anaerolineaceae bacterium | reverse complement strand
CATGTACCGCTGCCACTGCGACTGTTTCCACTCCGACATCCTCCACCAAAGTTACCCATAACACCCCGATTGCCGTACCTTCACCCACACCGACGGCGACGCTCGTACGGCAGCAACAATCGGGAACAACCCGCGCCAACCCGTTGCCGGTGGACAGTATCGTGCGCCAATTTCCCCGAGAAATTAAAGTGACGAAAATTGTTCGCGGCGAAGATGCGTTGGCGCGCATTCAATCGACAAAATCGTTTTTCACGCCCCCTGCCGCCGGGCGGGAATTTCTACTGATTGACGTGCAGATTAAAAATATCGGCAATGAAGATGCGGAATTGTCCATTTCGTCAGCGGATTTTGATTTGACCGGCGATAAATTGCAAAAATATAATCCTGATTTTAGCGCATCAGAATTACGGGGAGGACTTTTTCCCGGCGGTCAGTTAACGGGAACGCTGGTTTTTAATGTTGCCACCGACGAACACAATTTAATTCTGATTTCTGACCCACTGGACAACAATGATGGCGAGCCGGTGTATATCGCGTTGGAAGAAGGGGCGGCTATCTCACCGCAATCGGGGCTGAACATAACTGTTCCCTCCGTCAACGGACTTTCGCGGGCGGAACCGGCGCAATTGGGCGAAGAAATCATAACTGTGGATTGGAAACTCACCGTCAATCGTGTCATTCGGGGCGAAAAAGCGTGGCAGCGCATTCAGCAGGCAAATTCATATAATGCTCCGCCGGCGGCAGGCATGAGTTATCTGCTGATTGATGTTTCGGCGCAATATTTGGGCGACGATGAAAACGGCGAATCAATCAGCGGGATAGACTTTAAAACCACCGGCAGCCATAACGTGGCATATCAATCGCCATCGGTGGTTGAGCCAGACCCGGCGCTGGATGTGACCCTGTTTCCCGGTGGACAAGCATCAGGGTGGATTGTGATGCAAGCCGGGGCAGATGAAAATGACGTGCAACTCATTTTTTCGCCGGGATATTCCACGGAAGAAGACAGATTCATTCAGTTATCTGAATAATGATTTTCCAGCGATAGCGAAAAAGAGGACAATATGAGCTATGCGGCAGTTTCACCGGACAAAAATTATTTAACCCAGTCCAACCAATCACCGTTGTTTGTGCGCGGTGCAAATTACGAAGGCTATTTTGACCGGGCATGGCATTTGTGGGACGCTGACGAATTCGATGAGCCATTGATTGCCCGCGATTTTTCAAAAATGGCGGATAGCGGGTTGAATGTGGTGCGTCTGTTTGTGCAATCGGCGTTGGCAGCGGATATTCGCGCCGACAATTTCTCGAAGCTCGACCGGGTTTTGCAACTTGCCGCCGACCATCAATTGGCGGTGATTCTGACGTTTAATGATGCGCACAGCCTCAATTTATCGCAGGTGGCGCAACTCGATGCTAAAATTGCCACCCGTTACCGCGATGACCCGCTTATTTTGGCATGGGATTTGGAAAACGAACCGGTTTTCTATAATTTCGCCGCCGCAATCTACCCCACCGACCATCCGGCGCCCATCCATTCCAACGAACTGGTTGACCAATATGGCGCGCGCGTATCTCAGCAAGAGGCGCAATCGTTGCAACAGCAACACCATATTCCCGCCCATCTCAACCCGATGCAAGCTTTCTGGTATATCAATGGGCTGCGGCTTTTTATTGAATTTCACAACGATGGCACGGCATGGGCGCTGGCACACGGCAAAACGCTGGTGGATTATATATATTCCAGCGAATCTGCGGCGTGGCACAAACTGCTCGACGTGCTCAATCGAACGGTGGCAGCATGGCTGGCGGTGCGGCACAACGCCGTTCGTGCCGCCGACCCCAATCATCTCATCACCGTGGGATACCATTGGCTTCATTTTGCGGCACTGCCCGCCAACCGAAAACTCGGCTTTCAAACCATTCATCAATATAGCGACCCCACATTCCCCAAATTTAAAACACTGACCCAAACGCTGTTAAGTTTAAAAAACGTTTTTCCCAACCATCCCATGCTCATGGGGGAATTTGGCTATTCAAACCAAACCGGCACCAACCCCGCCAATTCTCAACCGGTGGACGAGCAGAAAACGGCACTGTTTGAAGTTTCGCTGCTGGCTTTTTTGCGCGCCAACAAATTTGCCGGGGGTATAAAATGGATGCTCAATGATGTGGATACCGACGCCAACCCCCGCGAAGCGAATTTTGGCATTTACCGTATGGGCGATCACCCCAAACCGATTCAAGCGCTGCTAAAATTGACGCAGCGCACATGGGCATCTCCACCGCAATCGGGAACGTTCAATGTGGTGCAAGACCCGCTGGGGGCAGCGTTTCGGCTTTCAATAGCGAACCGAATCATGCTGGCGGGCGGAACATTTCAGGATGATACTGTCAGTTGGCGCGCGGACGGCGCGGGATATTGCTTTTTGCAGCCGGAAGCAGAGGGCTTGACGGCATTTTCTCACGGCGATGGCTCGCTGACGGTGGATATTGCCGCCGTTGTGCCAAACTGGGATGCGACCCGCCCCGCCGTGCTCACCCGCGAAACCGGAAATTTGCACACACAGATGGCGTTATTTCCCCCCGCCGACCCCGTTGAATGGCACGTGGTTTCGGGAGAAAAGTATCACGTGGCAATGGGTGAGCCGCTGCCGGAACCCCCCACTGAAACGCCCATCATCGAACCAAATCCGGGGGAGCATGTGGTATTGCTGGGGGATGCCGACGCGATGTTGCGCCGCGCACTGCCGTACATTCGGCATTTTGCGACGGATGTCACGTTTGCCGCCGGAGAAGTTGCCGGGCGATGGTTGTATGTCTCGGTGATTGCGTCGGCGCAGCAAGTGCCGGAGGCTGTTTTACAAGAAATTTCTGCGGCGGGAGCGCATATAGTTGATAGAATTTCAGAGAATATTGACACCACACTGGCAACGCTGGTCACACAAAATCGCCGCTTTTTGGCAGAAATTTCCCCACCGCCGCCGGTTGAACCGCCGGTAGAGCCGCCACCGCCCGCCGAACGACTTTACACCATTCAACCCGGTGATTCGCTGTATAAAATTGCGCTGCATTTTTACGGCAACGGCGGTTTGTGGCGTATTATTTTTGATACCAACCGCGATATAATTGATTCACCGAGTCATATTCGACCCGGAATGCAGCTAAAAATTCCACCCAAACCATAATGTCTGTTTTCTCGCTGAACCCCACGCAACCCGGATTGCTGTCGCCGTCCGGAAACCCATATTTCACCTTCGGCGTAAATTATGAAGGGTATTTCGACCGCACATGGGCTATGTGGCGGGAAAATCTGTTCGATTTGGCATTGATTGAACACGATTTTTCAAAAGCGCGTGCAGTGGGTTTTAACACCCTCCGACTTTTTGTGCAAAAAGAGAATCACGATGAGGTTCAGCGGGGCGATTGGCGGCGATTTGACGCGGTGCTGGATTTGGCGCAGCGGTATAATTTAGCCGTGATGCTCACCTTTAACGATGCCCACATTCCCCATCTGGCGCAGGTTGGCGCATCTAACGCCAAAATCGCGGCGCATTTTCGCGGCAATCCCGCCATTCATAGCTGGGATTTGGAAAACGAGCCGCGATTATACAATTTGCTGGTGGCAACATATCCCAACGGCACGTGCCCGCTGCTCACATCGGCGCTGATTGACCAATACGGCGAATTTATTTCGCGCCGTAAAATTGATATGACCCGTATCCCCGGTTTATTGCGCAACGATGCTAATAAAGCCTATTATTATCGTAATGCGGTTGAAGCGTATATTCGGTTTGGGCAGCAGGCTATGACATCCGGTTTGCCTTCGATTGTTGATTTTATGTTCAGCACGCAAGCCACCGAGTGGCGCCCGTTTCTAAAATTGCTCAACGATACCATTGCCGCATGGCTGGCTCCCCAAATGGAACCGATGAAAGCCGCCGACCCCAACCGACTTTTTTCGGTGGGCTGGAATTGGGAAGCGCTGGCGGCTCTGCCCGCCAACCGCGTGCTCGATTTTCATCAGATACACAAATATGGCAACGTGGGATACCAGCGATTGACCGGCATCTTCAGCATGTTAAAAGCGCTCCGGCGCACATTTCCCACCCAGCCGCTCATTATGGGTGAGTTTGGCTATTCCACCGATGAAAGCACCGATGAGCAGCATCCGAAACCGGTTGATGCGCGAATTTCCGCACTGCATGAAGCGGCGATGATGTGTTTTTTGCGCGCGGAAGGGTTTGCCGGAGGCATAAAATGGATGCTGAATGATGTGCGCCACGCCCCGAATCCATTTGAGGCGGGGTTGGGGGTGTATGCGGATGACGACCGTGAAAAACCGGCGCGCCGAATTTTTGACCATTTGGCATCGCTGTGGCGGCAAACAGAAGACCGGGGGCAGTTGCGAGTGCTTCCCGATAACCAAACCCACATTCGCATTCATTATTTGTGCGATAGCGGCGGATTGAGCGGCGGTGGCGGAGATGAAATGCCGCTGGCATGGCAGTCACCGGCACCGGCAACAGTGTTCACCAGTTGTGATGCCACCGGGCAAATTCGGCTGGAAGTGGATGTGCCCCTGAAGATTGCATTGCATCCGTTGCAACTTTCGCCGCGCTGGCAGGGCGGGCAAGCGGCGATATACCGTTTGAGCGATGATGGTTTTAGCCCGGAGGGGACGCAAGCAGCGGGTGACGCAGTACAGGTGCAAATGGATTCAACCGCGCCGAAGCTGGTTTCACCCGTGTGATGCAAAAAAAAGGATGCCCGCAGGCATCCTTTTTTGGTTCTTCGGGGGGGAGATTATTTGGCGTAATCCACCATTCGCGTTTCTCGAATAACGGTAATTTTTATTTGCCCCGGATATTGCAGGTCCTCTTCCACTTGTCGGGCAATATCTTTGGAAAGGGTCAATGCGGCGTAATCATCAACTTCATCGGGTTTAACAATGATACGAATTTCTCGCCCGGCTTGAATGGCAAATGATTCTTTCACACCTTTAAATGAGTTTGCGATGTCTTCCAGAGCCTTGATACGTTTGACGTAATTTTCCAAACTTTCGCGTCGAGCGCCCGGACGCGCGCCGGAAATGGCGTCGGCGGCTTCAACGATCACCGCTTCTAAACTTGTCTGCTCATTTTCGTGGTGATGCGCGGCGATACAGTTGACCACTTTTGGCGGCACACCGTATTTTCGCGCTTCTTCTGCGCCGATGAGCGCGTGCGGACCTTCAACTTCATGGTCAATGGCTTTGCCGATGTCGTGCAACAATCCGCCCATGCGCGCGACTTTTACATCTGCCCCTAATTCCGAGGCGATGATGGCGGCGAGATGCGCCGTTTCAATCGCGTGGAGTCGTTGGTTTTGCCCGTAGCTGGTGCGGTATTTCAGTCGCCCCAGCAGCTTGATAATGTTCGGGTGCAAACCGGGAACATTTGCATCGAATGCGGCGTTTTCACCGGCTTCTTGAATGGTGTGTTCCATTTCAGTTGAAACTTTCTTCAGCACTTTTTCGATTCTTGCCGGGTGAATACGCCCGTCGGTGATGAGAACTTCCATTGATTGGCGGGCAATTTCCCGCCGCACGGGGTCGAATGACGTTAAAATGATGGCATCAGGCGTGTCATCCACAACCACTTCTACGCCGGATGCAACTTCAAAGGCGCGGATATTTCTCCCCTGTCGCCCGATGATGCGCCCTTTCATATCATCGGTGGGCAAGGTGACGGTTGAGACAGTAGTTTCGGCAACTTGGTCTGATGCAATGCGTTGAATTGCCAGCGTGACAATTTCGCGCGCTTTGCGGTCTGCCTCCATTTTAGTTTCCGCTTCCACTTCGCGTAACACGCGCGCCATATCTTGCCGCGCGTCCAGCTCGATGGCTTTTAGTAGTTCGGCTTTTGCTTCTGATTGCGTCATCCCAGAAACACGTTCCAACTCTTTCACGCGCTGGTGTTCCATATTTTTCAACTCGCTCATACGGCGGTCAAGCAAACTTTGGCGTTTGTTGAGCTGCTTTTCTCGTTTCTCGATGCTTTCAAAGCGCCCGTCGAGCGATTCTTGGCGTTTTTGCAACCGTTCTTCTTGCTGAGTGGCACGTTCCTGTCGTTTGCGAATTTCTTTTTCAGCTTGCTCTTGTAGTCGTAATCGTTCTTCTTTTCCTTGAACCTCAAGTTCTTTGCGAGTGGTCTCTGCCTTTTCAACGATCTCTTTCGCGGTTTCATTTACTGATTTAATTTTAGAGTCAACCGTATATTGTCGAAAGAAGTAACCGGCAATTCCGCCGATTAAAAGGCTTGCCACCCCAATTAAAATTGGGAGTAGTATATTGCCCATGCTAGATAATCCTTTCCTTTTGTGTTAGTACGTGTCAGCTTCTGATGCTAAAATTGTTTCTACTTTGGCTATTACAGTGGAAATCGCATCAAAATTAAACCCGCGTCGAGCCAAATACGCCGTGAGTTTTTGCCTGCGTGTCTGTTTATCCAGCGATTTCCAGCGAGAATACTTTTTTTGTACGGCTTGCCATGCCAGCGCTTCTTCGTCCACATTGGCGATGGCGTGCTCAATGTCGGTGTTGGCGAGACCTTTTTGCCGCAATTCGTACCGTAAAGCGCGTTTGCCTTTTGGTTTGCTGCGGTTGCGGCTGGCAACCCATTGCTGTCCAAAAGCAGCGTCATCCAGATAATGTTGGCGGAACAATCGGGCTACAACTTGCTCGATGATAGCTTCGTCAACAGCTTTTTTTCGCAGATAATCTTCCACTTCCCACCGACTTCGAGCACGAAACGACAAAAAATGGAGCGTTTTTTGATAGGCTTGCTCAGTGGCATCTGTATGTTTCAGTACCAAAATATCTTCATCTGAAAGATACTGCCCCTTTTTTAATGCCAGTGTGGCATTCAATGTCAAGCCAAACGAAAAATTGTCGTCGATGAAAATGTTTATCCGGTCTTTATTTTTCTTTTGAATGACTAACGCGGTAACCGTGCCTGCCACAGCGATACCTTTTCTGTAATAAAAAAGCTGCGACATATATGCCACAGCCACAAAATAAAAAATGGGCGGGAACAACCCTTAAAAACTAAACATAACGCCAAAAAAAGCGAGTAACTGAAAGTAGCCGTGAAAAACAGCAATTAATGTACCGTAACATACTTTTTTGGTTGTGCCCGATATATCATCGGTTGCGAGACATACTTTCTCACAACGAATAAATCCTACCACTTTGTGCCTGTTGCTGAAGCGAAAACGGAATAATTATGATGAAACTTCCGCTTCTATAATGTTTGGCTGAAGTTGATAAACCTCTCTTATTTTGTTCTCAATTTCGTACAACAAGTCTTTATTTTCTTGCAGATACTTTTTGGCATTTTCTCGACCTTGCGCCAGTCGAATGTCGCCATAGTTGTAGAACGAACCGCGTTTATCAACAATCTCAGCTGCTACAGCCAAATCCAGCACATCTCCGGCAATAGAGACACCTTCATTATACATAATGTCGAATTCAGCCACTTTGAAGGGCGGAGCAACTTTATTTTTTTTAACGGTGACTTTGGTGCGGTTGCCAACCACTTCTGCGCCCTGTTTTATGGACTGAATGCGCCGGATATCCAATCGCACCGAAGAATAAAATCGCAGCGCCATACCGCCGGTGGTGGTTTCCGGGTTACCGAACATCACCCCGATTTTTTGCCGAAGTTGGTTGGTGAATATCAAAATGGCGTTGCTTTGTTTTACGGCGCCGTTCAGTTTTCGTAGGGCTTGACTCATTAAGCGAGCCTGAAGTCCCATATGGCTGTCGCCCATTTCCCCCTCAATTTCGGCGCGAGGAACCAGAGCTGCCACCGAGTCTACCACCACCACATCAATTGCCTGAGAGCGCACCAGAGCTTCGGTAATTTCTAATGCTTGTTCGCCGGTATCCGGTTGAGAGACATACAAATCGTCAATGATGACGCCGCATTTTTCGGCATAACTGGGGTCAAGCGCGTGTTCCACATCGACAAATGCAGCCACCCCCCCACGTTTTTGAGCTTCGGCGATGACATGCTGGCACAGCGTTGTTTTTCCGGAGCTTTCGGGTCCGTAAATCTCAACGATGCGTCCGCGGGGTAATCCGCCGATACCCAATGCAATATCCAGCGACAGCGCGCCGGTGGGGATGGATTCAACATTTAACTTGGTGGTTTCGCCAAGTTTCATAATTGCGCCATCACCAAAACGTTTGCGCAACGTTGCTAGGGTTGATTCTAATGCTTTTGCTCGACCGTTGTTTGCCATTAAAATGAGGCTCCACACAGTTAGTCTAATACAACTATTGTAGTTTACAACAGCCCGCAAGAAAATGCAAGCGCATCAATTTTTATGTAACGATGGTTACGATTCATCGAACAATAAATCTTCGGAATCGCTCAATGTTTTTATTTTCAATGCTGCCGTGTCAAGTTGGATGCCACAATATTTTGCCAGCGCCATCCCCTCTTCGTACAGGGCGAGCGAGTCCGTCAGCGGCAAATCGCCCGCTTCTAATTTTTGCAAAATGTCGCCAAGTTTGGCAAAAGCTTCTTCAAACGATAAATTTTCTGTGTCCATAGTCCCTCTATTCCGGCTGATTTTGTTGGTGGTGTTCATAATACGGTTGCATCGAATGTCCCATTGGAAACCATAACCGATACGGTGTCTCCCGTGGCGACATCCTCCGTGCGGGCAACAACGGCATCTCCTTTTTGCACGATGGTATATCCGCGGGCAAGCGTGGCATTGGGATTCAGAGCAGCGAGGCGCGCCGTTTGGCGGGCAATTTGCTCACGCTGCAATTCGATGGTGTGTCGCAGAATGCGCCGTGTTGCCGAAAGGGTATCATCAATTTGCTGGCGGCGATTGTCAATTTGTGTTTGCGGCGAAAGCCGTTCCAACCGAGACAAACGCTCTTTTAACGCCGTATGGGCATCTTCCAGCCGACTGGCAAGCGTTGCTTTTATTTGATATGCATATCCCGCGATATAGCTTTTCAACTCGTCCCGGTCCGGTGTCGCCACCTCTGCCGCTGCCGACGGGGTGGGCGCGCGTTTGTCGGCGACGAAATCCACAATGGTGAAATCCGTTTCGTGCCCCACGCCGGTAACAACCGGCACGGGACTGTCGTACACCGCTCGTGCCACCGCTTCATTGTTAAATGCCCACAAATCTTCAATGGAACCGCCCCCCCGCGCCACAATGATGATGTCCGGCGGCGGTGATTGCGCCCACAGCCGCTTTAATGCGGCGACAATTTGCGGCGGCGCGGCGGTTCCCTGCACGGCGGCGGGCGACAGCGTGACTGCCGCCAGCGGATAGCGACGGGACAATACATTCAATATATCGCGCAGCGCGGCGGCTTTTTGGGATGTGACCACCCCGATGCGGCGGGGATATGGTGGCAACGGGCGTTTGTGTTCGCCATCGAATAGCCCTTCGGCGGTGAGTTGCTGTTTCAACCGTTCAAATTGCTCATACAGCGCGCCCACACCGAGCGGTTCAATATCGTTGACGTAAAATTGGTACGCCCCGCCCGCTTCGTACACCGAAACGCGCCCGTACAGCGCCACCGCTTCGCCATCGCCGCGAGGACGATACCGCAAGCGCCCGGCGGTGGAGCGCCAGACGACACAGCGAATGCTGGCGCTCCGGTCTTTCAGCGTGAAATAGATGTGCCCGGAACTGGCAGGTCGCCAGTTAGAAATTTCGCCTTCCAGCCACAAATCCTGCAAAATTTCATCGGAATCAATCAGTTGGCGGATATGGGCATTCACCTCCGCAACCGAGAGACGTGGGGGACCAACATTAAAAAGAGATGCTTGCATGGGCTGCCTCAATTCATTGAACCACAGAGATTCGGAGACACAAAAAAAAATAGAAATAGTTTAATTTGACCGATAACCAAAAGTATTCAATATGCTTTTTCAATCTAATCTCAAGGGTCATTCCCGCGAAAGCGGGAATCCAGAGGTTTTTCTGTGGATTTCGGATAATTCGCTGCGCGAATTTCCGGAATGACATTCGGTAATTTGTGGTGTGAAAAAAAATCCGACCCTCTGTTTCTCTGTGCCTCTGTGGTGAAAAATTAACTTATCTTCAACTCACTTCTTCGATGCTAAACAAATCTGCGGCGTTACTTTCCTGCCGCAGTTCTTTTAGGATGGATTGAATTTTTGATAATGGCAGCGCGGATGAAATCAACCGCGCCATTTCTTCCGGTTCCACCTTTTTAAAGGAAAGGCGCAGCATTTTTCCGGTGGTGTTGACCGCAATGCGTCGCCCCATAAATTTTAGGAAATATGTGCCCGGTTCCGGCGCGTAAATTTCAAACCCGCCGCTGCCATATTCCGGTTTGTCCCCGCTTTTGACGGTGACGGTTGCTCCCGATGGCGCGATGGCGGTGAGGGTTTTGCCTGCCGCCCCAATGTCGCCCACCAGCAGCGGAATATTGCCCGGCAGTTCGGTGGTTTCTGCCAGCCAATGTTCGCCGGTGGGGACGGCGGACACAATCAGCGAAACCTCTTTTTCACCCCCCGTCACAGTGACGGTTTGGGTGATACCGCTTTCCAGCTCTGAAAGGGTGTATGTGCCCGGTGGGAGCGTTTCGAATGAAAACCGACCGTCGGTGGCGGTGACAGAAACTTGAACGCTGTGTTCGGCTTGCAATTGAATGGTGTGTTTTGCCAGCGGCGCGCCCATCGTGTCGGTGAGGATGCCGCGAATGGCGCTACCGGCAATCGGCTCGGTGGAAATGTCGTTCGCAGGCACAGAAATTTCAAGCCGGACGGTGCTTTTGCTGTCCACCTGAACCGTGTATGTTTGTCCCAAAAAGGTCAACCGGTATAACCCCGTGCCACCGCTGGCGAGCGCCTCAAAACCACCAGCCCCAAATTCGGGCTTTTTCCCGCTGACGGTGATGTAGCTGTCTCCGTGCGGGGTGGAAACGGTAACGGGCACGTCTTTTTTGTTCGCCAAATTGCCCACAATGATGGGCAGTCCGGGCGTGCGTTTGATGTTGACCTGCCAATGACCGGGCGAAGTTAACCCAACGGTGTTTGCCCCCGATGATGGCGGCGGCGTGTATTGCCATAACTCAATGGTGATGCCGGTATAATAACGGGTTAAAATTTGCCGGAAAGTGTACCCCTGTTTGGCAAATGCCTGCGCGCCGTACTGACACAATCCCACCCCGTGCCCATTTTTTGGTCCCGGTGCGGGACATGAAACACCGCGCAGATACGGCGTGGGATTCGCCGCAGAGCCGTTTGATTTTTTGAACACAGCTTCGCTGTTGCGAGTGTGTCCACCGCAATTGGCGGAATACACCGCATCAATGGGGTGACGGTCATAAATTGCCACCAAACCATTGGTCGCCAGAATCGCTTTGTCGGTGGCGACGTGAATTTTGTCGGGGCGATAATTCTGGTCAAGTGACGGGTCAGTGGTAATGTCGAATGATTTTCCCAAATACCGCGCCCGCCGAATGGCGTTGGCGGCATACGACCGGGCGGCGATTGTTTGCGCCTTTAACGCTTCGGGATGCCACGAGGCGGGAATTTCTGCCGGAACCACTGCGCGCAGATAATTTTCCAGCGTCATCGATTCGATGCGCCCGTCGCCGAGTTTGACGCGAATGGTCATACCACCGAATGCGGCATCATTCGGGGTGGGGGTCGGTTGGGGCGGGGTCGGGATGGTATCGGTGGGCGGTGTGCTGCCGGGTTCAATATTCGGCAGCGCGGCGAGCCGTTGGGTGAAAGCGGGCAAATCCGGCAGATATTGCGTCCATACATTAAAGATGGTGGCGGGGTCAAATGACGGGTCTTCCCACAGATAAAAGGTCAACGCTTCCACCCGCGCATCATTCAATGTGTGTTGGGCAAAAAAGGCAAGCTGCTCAAAAAAATCGGGGTCGTATGTGGCGAAATTATACGCCCGGTTGATGACGACTTTTGCCGAAATGTGGTACCGTTTTTCAAACAGCGCCAGCACCCGCTGCCAGCGAAACGCATGCCATACCGATTGTTGGGGGTCTTGCAGCCATTCCCGCCGCGAACGGGTGTCATCACCCCAGCAGGCAAAAACCACCAGACGGTTGTCAAAATATTTTTTCACGGCATCCGCCAAAAAATCGTACCCGGCAAATGGTTCGGTGATATTGCCCTGTGCATCCGGGGCGCCGTCTTCGTGTCGCCCCGGCGAAAACGGTGGCGCAACCAATGGCATCTCTGGTGCGAGCGCCTTCACCACCTGCGCCACTCGGGCAATCCACCAGCCCGCACTGCGATAAAATTGCTCGCTTTCAAAGTGTGATTGCCGGGCGGGGTCCACTGCGCCGCCGGCAGGGGCAAGATTCATCGCTTCGGCGAAAATTACCAGCGGTTGCAACGGTTTGATGGTGTTCCATTTGGCGGCAATTTGGCGTGCATACTGCACCGCCGTCGTTTCCAAATCAGTAAACCAGTTTTCTGGATGCTGAAAACGCACAATGATGGTCGCGGCGGGATGAGCCTGTTTATATTCAAATAGGTTGTTTTGCTCTAAAAAGCGAACATCGCAGCTAACCGCGCCGGGACGCCAACCGAACATCAAATTGGGATGGGTGGGCGTGCCATTGGGCGCGACAATACCGGGTCGGCGCATATATCCTCCGTGGAGTGAGGCACAACAATATGGTATGATTATGTCACAAAAACGTGGTTTGAGCAATGGGAAAAAGGGTAATCTGCCCGTTACCCGAAAGTTGTGCTATAATGACGATAATTCATACCCAAACCGATGGAGGTAAATATGGAAAAGTATCGTGTTCATCCGGGCAAACGGGTAACCCTCAGCGATTGGGACCCCAATGACAAAAGCGCGTTTCCCATAACCAAAGCAGAAGGCAAACAAGCGCTGTTGGAATTGAACCACAAACTGGAAATATTGCAGGAAAAACTGTTTGCTGAAGGGAAGCACAAACTGCTCATTGTGCTGCAGGCGATGGACACCGGCGGCAAAGACGGTACCATTCGCCATGTGTTCGAAGGTGTCAATCCGCAGGGCGTGCAGGTTGCCGGCTTTAAAGTGCCATCAAAATTAGAAATGGCGCACGATTATTTATGGCGGGTTCATCGGCAAACGCCAGCCGGCGGGAATATTGTCATTTTTAACCGCAGCCATTATGAAGATGTGCTAGTGGTACGGGTACACAATCTTGTGCCTAAAAAGGTGTGGTCAAAACGGTATCAGCAAATTAATGCTTTTGAAAAAATACTGGCGGAAGAAGGCACGACCATTCTGAAATTTTATCTGAATATCGATTTGGATGAGCAGAAGGAGCGGTTACAAGCCCGACTGGATGAGCCGGAGAAAAACTGGAAATTCAATCCCGCCGATTTATCGGAGCGCAAATTGTGGGATGAATATACTGCCGCGTATGAAGATGTGCTGAGCAAAACCAGCAGAAAATGGGCGCCATGGTATATCGTTCCCGCCAACCGAAAATGGTATCGCAATTTGGTGGTGGCTACAACCATTATTGAGACATTGGAAAAAATGAATATCCAGTTGCCTAAAGTTGATTTCGACCCGGCAGCAATCACCATTGAATGACCCCATGCCTTTAAAAAAATGGATGCCCTTTCAGCAAATTTTTTTTGATTGCGATAGCACCCTCAGTGCAGTGGAAGGGATAGACGAACTTGCCAGAGCAAAAGAGCTGTTCGATGACGTCCAGCGATTGACCCATGCCGCCATGGATGGCGAAGTGCATCTTGAATCGGTGTATGACCGCCGGTTGCAATTACTGCGCCCCACCCGTGGCGAAATTCGGCAGTTGGAGCAGAAATATCGTCAAACCGTCATTCCCGATGCGGCAGCGGTGATTGCCGCCCTGCAATTTTTGGGAAAGACGGTTTTTATTGTCAGCGGCGGATTGTTGCCTGCTGTGCGACCCTTTGGCGAATGGCTCGGTATCCCCGCCGAAAATATTCGTGCGGTGGATGTTGAATACAATTCGCTCTCCGGCGAATGGTGGGATTACCAAAAAGACCAGTGGGGCAGCCGTCCCGATGTGAACTATTTAAAACACGATGACGGTCCGCTGGTAAAAAGTGCCGGAAAACCGGATGTGGTGCGACAATTAAAAAACGGGTATGTCGGGCGCAGTATGCTGGTGGGTGATGGTATCAGCGATGTGGCGGCACGGGATGCGGTTGACCGGTTTGTGGGCTTTGGCGGAGTCATTGCCCGTCCCGCAGTTGCCCGCGCCGCTGAGATTTTCATTTCGGAACCCCGATTGTCGCCGGTGCTGGCGCTGGCGACCAATGCCGCCGAACGCGACCGGTTGCGTGATTCACCGCATAAATCGGTGTTGGCACAAGGATTGGCGTTGATTGATACCGATAGGGCGCAATGTTCGCCGCCGTCGGTGCGGCAGTTGATACTGCGGGGGTAATGGATGGGATTGGTTTTTTCGCCTGCAATGGTACGATTTTTGCTGTCTCCCGCCGCCGAAATATGGCTTGCCCGTGCGGCTGAATTACCGCTGACCCCCGGCACCCATCTGCGGGATGTGGAATTTTTGCGCCAGACGCTGGCGGCAAATGAAGCCACAGCGGTGATTGAGCAGGTTTTGCTGCGGCGGCGTGCAGCGCAAAAATTTTCTCGCGCCGCAGATATGTTGTTTGTGCGTGATGCGCTGGAGCAGGCTACCCGTGAGCCGCTGGCACGCCATCGCGCCCGCCGTTTCGCCGGTTTTTCTCGTGTCGCGGACATCGGTTGCGGTATTGGCGGGGACAGCATCGCACTGGCAGCAGTCGCATCGCATGTGCTGGCGGTGGATATTGATGGTGCGCGACTAAAATTTGCAGCGCACAATACTTCTGTGTACAATGTGCGCCATAAAATACACATCATCAAAGCCGATGGATTATGTCTGCCCGCACAATCCGGCAATATGGACGCTCTGTTTGCCGACCCGGCGCGACGGTCGACGGGCAAACGGACGTTTAATCCACAATTGTATCAGCCCCCATTAAATGCATTATTGCAGCAAAATCAGACGCAATCGCTGGGCGTGAAACTTGCGCCCGGGATTGATTTTTCTGCATTCCCCCAAAATGCGGAAGTTGAAATCGTTTCGTTTGCCGGGGAAGCAAAAGAATCAGTGCTGTGGCTGAACGGGCTGACCACACCGGGAATTTCACGGCGGGCAACGGTTCTTCCCGCCGGTAAAACCATGACCGATGCCGACCCTGACGAATGTCCGGTGGGTGAACTGGGAGCTGTGCTGTGCGAGCCGGATGCGGCGGTCATTCGCGCCGGGTTGGTCAAGCAGGTCGGCGCAAAATTGGGGTTGCACCTGCTGGATGAACACCTCGCTTATTTGAGTGGCGATGCGCTTGTGGACAGTCTATGGGTGCGGTGCTATCATATTGAGGCGCAATTGCCACTGAAATTGAAAGCCATCAACCGCTATGCCCGCACGAACCATATTCGGCGGTTGAATGTGAAACAGCGCGGAACCGGACGCGCACCCGATGATGTGGCGCGGCAATTAAAATTGGCAAAAGAAGGGGTGGAGCGCACATTGATTTTGCTGCGAATGCAATCGCGCCACATCGCCCTAATTTGCCGGCATCTAAAAAATGGAGGGTGAAGAATGCTTAAGATTTTGGTCACAGATGAACTTTCGGCACAAGGTATGGCGTTGCTGTTTCAGGCAGAAGATGTCGCGGTGGATGTAAAAAAAGGACTTTCGGAAGATGAATTGGTCGCTGCTATTCCGTCATACGACGGTTTGATTATTCGCAGCAGCGTGAAAATCACCGAAAAAATTTTAGCCGCCGCCGAAAATCTACGGGTTGTCGGGCGTGCCGGGGTGGGCGTGGATAATGTCGATTTAGATGCGGCGAGTATGCGCGGCATCATTGTGATGAATACCCCCGGCGCAAACAGTATGGCAACCGCCGAACATACCATCGCCATGATGCTGGCAATGTGCCGCAACATTCCGCAAGCGTACCATTCGATGGTGGCACGGCAATGGAACCGCAAGCAATTTGTGGGCGTGCAACTGTACCAAAAAACAATTGGGATTGTGGGGTTGGGGCGCATTGGCAGCCGGGTGGCATTGCGCTGCGGAGCGTTTGGGATGACGGTGTTGGCGTATGATCCGTATATCGGTGCGGACACCGCGCGTGAGTTGGGTGTAAAATTGGTTGATTTGGATGAATTATTTGGGCAAGCTGATTTTATCACGCTGCACACGGCGCTCACCCCGGAAACAAAAAACTTAATCAATGCAGAAACAATTGCCAAAATGAAGGACGGGGTGCGGCTGGTTAATTGCGCGCGCGGCGCGCTGGTCAACGAACGTGATTTGGCGGACGCCCTGCAACGCGGGAAAATCGCCGGGGCGGCGGTTGACGTATTTTCTGCCGAGCCTCTGCCGGATGATAGCCCGCTGCGCGGGTTGAACACCCTAATTTTTACCCCGCATTTGGCTGCCAGCACCATTGAGGCGCAGCGAGATGTGGGCACGCAAATTGTATCGCAGGTGTTGGGGGCGTTGCGCGGCGGCGATGTTCGCAACGCGGTCAATATGCCGCTGACCGACCCGAACATTCTGCAATCGATGCGCCCGTTTCTGGAATTGGCAGAGATGGTCGGCAGTTTGCAAGCCCAATTGGCAGAAGAAGGCATCAATCGGGTGGAAGTGCAATTAAAAGGCGAACTCAATAAACAGGTAAAATTACTGACGGTGGCGCTGTTGAAGGGCATGCTATCGCCCATTTTAGAAGAACGGGTAAATTATATCAACGCGCCGCATCTGGCGAATCGCCGGGGGATTGTGGTGTCGCAGACCACCGGACTCGATGCTCGTAATTACCCCAATCTCATTACTTGTCGGGTGAAATGGGCATCTGGCTGTCGGCTCATTTCGGCAACACTCTTCAATCCCGATGAACCCCGCATTGTGCAGATTGACCATTATCGTATGGATGTGCGTCCCGGTGGGCGAAATCTGGTGCTGGAATCGAAAGATGTACCCGGCTTGCTGGGACGGGCGGGCACAATTTTGGGGAATGCAGGCATTAACATTGCGGCGATGCGTTTTGGGCGCACAGAACCGGGAGGAAAAACGCTCACGTTCATCAAAGTAGATTCGCCGGTGCCCGATGCCGCCATTAACGAATTGCTGGCGTTTGAGCCGGTAAAAATAGTGAAGCAAGTTTCGCTGTAAAAAAAGGCGACCATTAAAGTCGCCCTCTTTTATAGATGCTGTAGCCGGGGAGATTTCACAATCGCCCCGGTTTTTTATTGCGTGCGCTGCCAATCAACGTGCATAATTTGCACGGCGGCACTGTTTTTGCACGCATCCGAAGAATCGGTTTGCCATTCATATCGTTGCACGGCGGGTTTCCCGTTTTCCAACGGCACCACAAACCAGCGATGGGTGGCTTTGTTCGGCGCGGCAAAATCAAACACGTATCGCCCATTGGCATCAGAAGGAGATGCGTTGAACACACTTCCGGCGACTCCAACTTCTCCCACTTGCAGGGTTATGCCCGAAACGGGGAGTCCGGCAGCGCCGTGAACGACACCCAGCACCCGTATTACATCGCAGTTATTTTCAGTTTGAAGGTTTATCACCCGGTACAGCGGCAATGGTGTGGGGGTGGCGGGTGGACGCGGCGTACGGGTTGCAGTGGCGGTCGGGGTGCGGGACGGGAAGGGGGTGGGGGTAAACGTGGGCGACGCGGTGGGAGTGGGGGTGCGTGTTTCGGTGGGCGTGGGGGTTAACGATGGAGT
>CAYZQQ010000025.1:0-17858 GCA_964480075.1 uncultured Anaerolineaceae bacterium | reverse complement strand
TTCCCATTTTGCGATTCTTTCGCCGCCCGGTCATCTATTCCGTCACCGGCGGGATAGCCTATCGCCCCAACGCAACATTTTTCAACCGATTGGCGGCAGTCGTTGTGCCGGATGAACGCAGTCTGGCGCAGATGGAATCGGCAGGGGTAAAAAACGCGGTACTGGTGCGCTCCGGCATTAATACCGAAAAATTCACAGTCACCCCTACCCCACTGACTGACACCGTGCATCTGCTGGCAGCATCCGCACCGTGGACAAAAGTGCAATTCGCCACCAAAGGGATTGACGCTCTGCTGAACGCCGCCGCCCGTGAGCCCAAACTGCGATTGACGTTTTTGTGGCGGGGAGTGCTGTTCGATGAAATGGTGCGCCGGGTGAAAAAATTGGGGGTGAGAAATCGGGTAACGATCATTAACAAATTGACAGATGTGAACGCCGTGCTGGCAACCGTTCACGCCACCATCGCGCTGGCGACCAATGCCGGGATCGTCAAATCGTACCCTCATTCGCTGCTCGATTCGCTGGCGGCGGGCAAACCGGTGTTGGTCAGTCGCGCCATCCCTATGGCAGATTTTGTGGAAAAAACAACGTGCGGCGCAGTGATAGACTCCGTCAGCGCGAATGGCGTGCTGGCAGGCGTAAAATCGCTGGCGCAAAACTACCCGCAGATGATAACGGCGACCCACGCCATAGCCCGCGAAACTTTTTCAATCTCGGCAATGACAGCGGCGTATCGCACATTATATGAGAGGGTGTCCGTATGAAAATTCTGCATGTGGTTCACGCCTATCCGCCATCTATGGGCGGGTCGCAATGGCTGGTGAAAAATCTTTCGGAGCAGTTGGTGGCGCAATTTGGGGATGATGTCACCGTGTTCACCACCACTGCGCTGGATACAGCCACATTTTCCGGGCGCGCCGGAAAAGTGGTGGCGGCGGGCATTTCGGTGGAAAATGGTGTCACCGTGCGGCGATTTCCGTTTGTGCGGGGTTGGTACTGGACTCGAAAAATTGCGTCGGGTGTCGCTGATATATTACACTTGCCGGGCTGGGATACACTGCGCGCCATCCATCAGGGACCCATCGTTCCCGGTTTGGCGAAGGCCATAGCCACCAGCAGAGCGGATGTGGTGATGGCAACCGCGTTTCCTTTGTGGCATATGTTCGCTGCACAAAAGGGTGCAAAGAAAGTCGGAATTCCGGTGGTGTTTTTAGGTGCGCTCCACCCCGCCGATGAATGGGGCTTCAATCGTCCGATGATTTTCGATGCCATTCGCCGCGCCGCCGGATACATCGCGCTCAGTCCGTTTGAACGCGATTTTCTGGTGGAACGTGGTATTTCTGCGGAAAAAATCACAGTGGTCGGCGGGGGAATCACACCTCCACCCGATTCGCTCCCCGCACCTGAAAGCTCTCGCCGGCGATTGCACATCCCTGCCGATGCGCCGGTTCTTCTGGCATTGGGACGCCAAAATCCGCGCAAACGTTTTGAGTTTCTGCTGGAAGCAATGCCATCGGTGTGGCGAAAACTCCCGGAAACACGCGTGATTTTCGCGGGCGCAGCCGATGAATCAACCACCCGATTGCGGAAATCCGGTGACGCGCGGGTACTGGTATTGAACGATATTTCAGAAACCAACAAACACGCACTGTTATCGGCATGTGATGCGCTGGTGTTGCCATCCACGGAGGAATCGTTTGGCATCGTGTTTGTGGAAGCGTGGTGGCACGGGAAACCGGTCATTGGCGCAAATGCGGGTGCAGTGGCATCGTTGATTGAGAATGGCGTAGAGGGATTGTTGTTCGTCCCAAATGACAGAGGTTGTTTGGCTGACAAAATTATTGAAATTCTATCACAACCAAAGATGGCGCAAGTGCTGGGGACAAAAGGAAGACAAAAAGTACACAAAAATTACACGTGGGAAGCAGTCTCTCATCAAGTTCGGTCAGTTTACACCCACGTCAGAAAGTAATTGCCGTAAACGCATTTGCACCCGCTCAACCGAAAAATCTTGCAAACGACGGCGTTGCCCACTGACAATTTTTTTGCGCAGCGAAACATCCATCAGCAAAAAATCAATCAAAGCCGCAACCGCCCGATGACTTTTCTGCCGGAATAACACTCCGCTTGCGCCGAGTGTTTCGGGCACGGCGGTTGATTTGTATGCCACGATGGGCAGCTCGTAATACATACTTTCCAGCAATGGCACACCGAATCCCTCGTGCTCGCTCATACTCAAAAAAACATCCCCCACCCGATAGCAAGCAGCCAATTCCGCTTGGCTAATGTGCCCCAGAAAGTGAACGTCGGTTAAATTAAGCCGAGTAACCAACGTTTGTAAAAAATCAACATATCGCGTCATTTTTTGGGTGGAACCAACCAGCAGCAATCGCGCCTCAGGGCGTATTTTTTTTAGGTAAGAAAACGTCACAATCAAATCTTCAAAACATTTATTGGGAGAAACACGCCCGACGAAAAGCACATTGGCGCCGGATGGGTATTGTTTTTCTGTTTTCTTGGCGGGGGAAACTGCATAATTACGCGCATCAAAAACAATGGGTAATACCCCCGTGTTTTGCCATCCGTATCGATCCAATGTTTGGATATTGAAAATGGAATCTCCCCATCCTGCTTCGGTCAGCATTGATAGCGTAGCAAGTTGAGCGTACCCTCGATCCGCTGCCTCGAAATATGTATTGTTGATACCGCTAAAATAGTGCGGTGGGGTAATGTTGTGGTAAATGAGAATTTTTCTGGTGGGAATTTGAGCCAGCCAATTCATCACTCGGTCTGAATAATAGAGTGAGAAATGGAGCAGCAAAATATTTTCCGGAGAAGCGATAGACTCGTATGCGTCCAGTGAATGTGTGCGGGCAGGTGCGGAAACCGGGGGGAGTTCACAGAAAATTTCACTCCGATACCCCATCACCCGCAACATCGCTTGCATGCTGATCACGTGATTGCTGATGGCATCACCAGCAGAAAGGGTGGGGTTAAACTGATGAATTTCCATATTGCCTGCTATTGGTTTTGCCGCCGGATCGATTCAATCCGCTGGCGCAATATTTTATTTTCGGTACGAAGCCGTATTAACTCTTGTAATATCTGTCGATTTAATGTACTTTGTTGTTCAAGTGCCGAATAAATTGACCGCCGAAGTTCCAAATTCACAAAACGCCGCAAAATAGCATTTAGCGGTCCCAAAATGGGATTACGCCAATTGATGGTGTAACTGCGCGGCACAATATCTGCCTCGTACAACGGCGGCAATCCGCCGGTATCGTCCGCTGAACCAAGCATCTGCTGGTGCAAGGTAGCCATTATCTCTGCCGGAGAATCATCATCGGCGGGCATATGTGCCAGTCGCTGCTCAATTTGGCGCTGAATTTGCGCCGCGTCCACACTGTCATCCGGAATTTCCAGCCAATTATCCGTTTGCATATTACCGCATCACCAATGGAAGATACACTTGATGTATCTCACCTGTATATAATTTTACAACCGTTGTGAGCGGGCTTCCCAAAACCGGTTCCCCGTTGAATGAGGCGGTCACTGTTAAACTGTTTAGGGTGTGCCAAGTGTTAAGGTTATAACCCGTGGTATCAAGCGACAGCGTCACCATTGCACTGGTTATCACTGTGCCGGAAGATTGGATAATCTGCAAACTGCCATTTGAGTTGGAAATCATCCAATTAAATTGCCCGCCACCCAGGTTTTTAATCGGCACTTGTTGGGTGGCTATTGTCCCCGCTCTCGATTTGTGCAGAAACAGAATTTCGGTGGGGAAACTCAATTCTGGTGGATCCGGGAATTTTCCGTCTCGGTGGTTATTTTGATGGAACATCGCCCATGGCTGGGCGTCAGTAGTGGCATCGCCAGCTTCATCCCAAATGTACACACCCGCTTGACCGTTTACTTGCCCTGCCAGCACAGTTTCCAGCAATCCGTCGTTATCCACATCTGCCACAATGGGCGGAGAAATAGCAGAGCCACTATCTTGGACACGAGAATAATCACTACTGCGAACACCATTGTGTTCAATAACGGAGACGCCTGCCGAACCGCTCATCACCGTTAAAATTTCCTGATGACCATCGCCGTCAATATCTGCCACAATGGGTGAATATGGCTGCGAACGCGCGCTGTGGTTCCACGCTTGGGCACTATATGGATGCATCGGAAAACCAGAGACGTTTGCCCCGGCACCTTCCCACGCATATAAATATGTACAGTCAGGGTTTGATGTTTCTAACCCACACCCGACAATTACATCTAACATACCATCTTCGTCCAAATCGGCAAGGGCTGGAGAAGCCAAAACTTCACCGCCGGTGGGACGGGGCCAACCAGATACGAGGGTTCCATCGGCGTGCCAAGCAAACACATAATGACCACCGCTGCCGCTAATGCCGCGACGTCCGGTTCCCACCACAATTTCGGGATTACCGTCACCGTCAATATCACCCACTGCAGGCGATGAATCAACCCACTGGTGTACGTATTGGGGCCAGCCATCCACAATGGTGCTATCACCATTGAGCGCCCACACGGTAGCATAAGAATAATCGGCAGAGGTTCCTTCTCCGCTCCATTTTGGGCTATTGCCCCCCACGATTATTTCCGGCAGGTTATCACCATCTATATCAGCCAGCGCGGGCGAAGAAAGTCCCCCTCGTAAAATCGGGTCGCCGTTGTCGCGGGAAAATGGCCAACCGAGAACCACTGCACCGGTGTGTTTATATGCGTGAATGCGGCGGTCTTCGCCCTCAAAAACAATTTCCAATTTGCCGTCGCCGTCAATATCGCCTACCGCAGGTGAAGCATATATCCCATCCCAATAACCATCCGGATACCCTGCCCCGGCACCGCCACCAACTACATCATTGTTCTTTGGCTGGGGCCAATCGCCATCAATAGCAAATGACCACGGCAAATTGGATCGGTAACTATATACCAACACACCTCCATTGATTTTATCTTCGGGCAAACCACCGGTTGTTATCACAATTTCCAGTTTGCCGTCACCGTCCAAATCTGCCACAACTGGCGCCGATTCGATGCGCCCGGTGGACTGGTGCATCGGTGGATTCGCAGCATTGATGTCCAACGCCGTTTGCCGCGACCATACCACCGACCAATTTGAACCGTTGTATGCTACCACATACAGCATTCCGTCATTCGCCCCGACCACGATTTCCAAATCGCCATCGCCATCAAAATCGGCGGCGGCGGGCGGGGCGTGCTTTACAATATCTCCGCCCAGCACAACCGTTGTGCTTCCGGGGGCGGCATATAAATTATGGGAATGCAGCAGCATAACCATTCCACTTCCAAAAACAGAAAAAATAACAAAAAATAATAATTTGACCCAATGGGTCTTCAGCCATACTGCCATTCTATCTCCTGTGAGCCATCAAAAACTGAATATATTGTTCGGCAATGTGTGTGATATTATGGTTTTCTGTAATGAACTGCTGCCCATTTGTAGCAATTTGCCGCCTGAAATCCGGATGGTCGGTAAGGTACGCCAAAATAGCACGCAACGAATCGCGCTGGAAGGCATCCGGTGGGATTTTGATGCACGCCCCCTGTGGTAGTTCCGCCAACGGTTCAATATCGGAAACAATAGTGCAAACGCCAAGTCCCATCAGCCGAATGGGTGTGTAGGGTACACCACCAATATGAGGGTAACGGAGGTGAATACCCACATCAAACGCTGCCATTTGACGGCTAAACGCCTCCGGCGGCAACCAGCCGGTGATTATCGCATATTCACTGAGTCCCATTTGTTCTATATGGGCGGCTAAATCATACCCCGGCACGGCGAACCCGCTTAAAACATATCTGCTGTCGGGATGCTGGGGCAGAATGTGGGCGAAGGCACTCAAACTATCTCCCAAATGTTTGTTGGGTACAAAAATACCCGATGAACCAACCACAAAAGTATCATCAGACAAACCGAGGACTTCTCTTGCTTGCAGGCGTGCTATTTTTGGCTCAATCGGGATGGATTGCCCCGGCATAAAAAAGGGATATGGGATGCGACACACCAAGGCTTGCGGGCGTTTGGCTAAAATTTCCCTACGTCCATACTCGCTATGGACAATCACACCTAAACTACTATCCACAATGCGCTCATACAATGGATAATTCAAAACCAGTTGGTCACCATCGCCCGTTTTTATCTGCCGAACAATCTCCAATGCATCCACGTCACCATACGCATAACGCATTTCGGCTTGATAAGCAGCGGTATCGCCCCGATTAAGCGTGACATCCATCACACAACGATGTAGAGTCAGATCGTTCAGCACTACCACACCGGGATACCGGTGAACAAAGTCAAGCATAAACCCGTGATAGTGTCCGTGGTCACCCAACCAATACATAATTGATTGGTACTGGTTGGCGCGTTCAGTAAATTCGTGGCAGGTATATATTTTGAAGTTTGCCAAAATTTGAGGGTTATCGGGTTGATAATCATCATTCACAAAAAAATCAATGGTTACATCCTGATTTTCCGCCATTGCCAAAGCCAAACCTTCGGCACAATCGGCTAGAGCAGAGCGAATGGGAGAGAGGACAGCAAAAAACGCGATTCGCATCATCAATCCTTATCCTGCACCTGTCGAGAAAGGGCATCAAGTTGCTGCTGCATTTGGGTAATCTCGACTCGTTGCGCATCTGACGGTGATTGACACGAAATTTGCAATGCAGCGATATCGTCTGCCAATAACTGCAAAGCATTGACAACCGTTTGGTTAAACTGATTTTGCTGTTTGATGATAGGGTCAATGTACCATTGCAGCAAGCGGCGGGTAATTTTTTGCAGTGCCGCTCTAACTTTGGCACAAATACCGGGGGGCCAGTGGGGCCAGGCAATGTGCCGATGAGAATTAACGGTAGCAGCTTGATGCATGTGCCGAAAAATGGCGGCACGCACCGGCGATGCCGCCGTACTCGACACCCTAACCTGCTGTAAAATAGATTCGATTTGCCCGCCTGCCTGAGTGATATTGGCAGTTAACTGTTTGTCCATTTATAACCCGCTCTCTGAGTAATATTTTTCAATAGTCTATATGCCGGTAGAACATGAACTACCAATCCATTCATCACCTGAAACAGTTTTACCTGTTGAGAGAATGTTTTGCCCTGCTGGTGAACCTGTTCTTCAAAAAGGCTTACCCCATATTGGTAGAACGCTATATCTAATTGGTTGAATTTCTTCACCGTCTCAAGGGTATCCGGAGACAGTTCGTGCCGCCGCAAACGGTTGGCTGAAACATTTTGGGGTGTATAAAAAACATACCGCCAGCCGAACCGCTTTTTCAACAGCATCAAAGTTTCATCAAAACGCTCTGCCAACCCTACTACGGCACAATATTGTTGCAACTTTTGTTTCGCTTGCGCTAGCACTTCTGCTGTACATTCGCCATAGCCGAGGTCTGGACGCCCACCTGCCCAAATTCTGGTTTGTCCATTTGCCATCAATGCATCAACGCCTTGCTCTAAAAATTCCTTCAAATCCCAGCGGTTGGCATATTTATGGTTATAATGTGCCGCATCATTTTTAATATGATAGTAGTATGAAATAGCCCGTTCAATCGGGTCTCTCAAAATAGTAAAATAGGTTGCGGCATTGGGCAACAACTTATGAATCCCAAAATTCATATGCCCCCTGATCAGCCGATATTGCCCTCTCTGGTTGATACTAAATGTCTGAAAAATTGGATAATCATTAGCTGTTTTGATGAAAAAATCTTGACCTGGCGGATATTGGCGATCAAGGATTCGATGAAGTGTTGTTCCGGCGGTTTTTTGAATGTGTAAAAAGATAACCGTTTCTGTCAATGCCGGCTTTTGATTTGTGTTATTCATTTCACCGTAACCTTATCAATAAACTGTTGTAATTTATTTTCCACCTTATTTGAATTAAACGCCAGCAACCGTTCTTTTTGTTTTTGTACCACTTGCGTCCGGATTTTTGAATCTGATACCAACAAATGCGCCATTTCGGCAACCGCCTCATACCCCAAATGGGTGAATAAAATACCAGCATCACCCAGTGTCTCTGATGCAGCGGTTGTTTTGCGACTTAACACTGGAATGCCAAAGTGCATACTTTCCACCGCGGGCACACAAAATCCTTCATGATAACTGGCTATTACATATAAATCGGCTGCTTGATAATATGTTGTTAAGTGAACATCACTCACCCGACCGGTGAAAACCACATTGTCGGATATACCCAACAATTTCGTCAATTTGAACAGCGCATTATTATATGCCGGAATACCCATCGAACCAACAATATACAGCACCGCATCAGGATTAATGGCGTGCCAATACACACCAAACAATCGGATGAGGTCTTGAATTCCTTTGCTCGGCACAACCCGCCCGACGGTTAACCAGTTGGTTGTTCTCCCCTGACGGAGTCGGCGAAGGAGGGTGGTATCAGCGGTGTGTGCGTCAAAGTTGGATAAAAAAATGGGCAGTATGCCGGTTTTTTCGGCGAGCGCGCCAGCCTGAACCAACTCCTGTCGATTGTAGTCGGAAACACCCAGCGAAAAGTCGGCGGCAGCGACCAATGCGTTCAATGCTTCTCTACCCAGCACACATTGCATTTCCTGTCGGGTATCCCAACCCCGAAAGAAATGCGCGGGGGTGATATTGTGATACACCAAAATGCGTTTTCCTCGCGCCTGCAAAAAATACCGGTAATTCGGATTGTAAATAGAGTGATGGTAAATCAACAAGCTATCGGGGTCATTCAATAGGTTGATACAGTCGGCATCGGGGCGAACCCGATTTTCCATTTCCGAAGCGATATATTCGGCAAAAATATCGGTGCTGTACCCCCAACGCCGCAACCGAGCATCGATTTCCAACACATGGTTGCTCACCGCATCGCCGTCCATCATCCCATTGGTCAATTGGAAAACCCGCATCACGCACCCCCGCTCGTGTTTTCCAAATTAGATAATTGCTGCCGCAGTTCATCAACCTGCTGCTGCAATGCCCGATTCGATTGCAAAAGCCGATACATCGAAATGATGACCTGTTCATTATATCGAGATTGCTGTTTCAGCACCGGCAACACATACCAACGGGTGGACATCCAATTCCACGCCCGCCGAATTGCCACAATCAACCACCCTACTACCGGCACAGTTGATGAAAATCGAACTTCCTGTAAATAACTATCTACGGTCAACGCTTTCAATAGTTGGAAGATATAATCGTCATCAACACGAGCAAATATAGCATTGGGGACGAGTTGCCGCCACGCCAATTGCAACTCCTCTGCCGCCGGATATTTGTTTTCAGCCCGACGGCGATGAATTTGCACTTCGATGCGCCGCAAAATATCAGCGGGGTTTAGTGAAGGGTCTCGAATTTCTAACGGAATTTGGGACGAAATCTCATTCGTGTTCATCATTCTCAGAAAAAATTACCTGTTCCAACTTTTCTACTCGGCGCAGCAACTCGGTCTGCATTGAAAGCAATATTTGCAACTCGTGGGCTATTTGGGTATTGAATGCCACCTGCCGGTCGAACATCGGGTCGAGATATGGTTCGCGCAAATGCGATGTTAAATTTCGGCGAAGCCAGGCGACGACCCCACCAACCACAGGCACGCCAGAGTGGACTCGATAATCGTGCAACATCACATCGGCTTGCCGTTCAATGGTTTGCAGTCGTCCCCGAATCTGCGCTATTGCCAATTCTGGGGTTAGCGTTTCCGCCGGAGAGATTGCCTTTTCTGCCGTGTTCGGCAGTGGCGGCGCTGGCGACAGTGTGTCGCGCACACTCCGGTCTATTATTTCCAAAGTGCAATGTTCATCGGTTGCCACAAAAACACGGGCGGGTTCGCATCTATATTCCCTAATCAGAGTAAGGCGGTCGGATCCTTCGCCGACCAGACAAATATCGGCGTAAATGGCTTTTTCTGCTATCGATGACACCATTTGGGAACGCAAATCAAGAACGACCAGCCCACGTGCCACCGTTTGAACCGGCTGAGTGATGGTGGTGCAGAAATACACATCAGCAGGGGGAAGCGATGCACCTCCGCCAGATACAATTTCATCACCCCGGTTCTGAAACTGTGCCAGCAATTTTTGTTGGATGTCTGTCTGATGCCCAATTGGATAAATTTCCATCATTGGCTATTTGTTTCCCGGCGTATTTTTCGCCAATGGCGGCGCAATATTTGCATATAAATGGCTTCGGTTTTGCTGGCAATGTGGTCGGTTGTGTACTGTTTCAGCACCTTCTGCCGTCCACGTTGACCCATTTGGCGGGCAAGTTGCGGGTACGTTACCAGATGCGCCAAAGATGTCGTCAAATTTGCCAGATTCCCCGGCTCGGCAAGCAAGCCGTCATATCCGTGCTGCACCAATGAAGCAACGGCTTTTGTCCGCAATCCAATAACTGGCTTGCCCATCAGCCACGCTTCCAAAAAAACAATACCAAACGCCTCCCCCGCCGAAGGCAAAATAAGGCAGTCGCACGCCTGCAGCGCCGCCAACTTATCGGCTTCAGAAACTCTGCCCATCACATAAATGCCCGGCGTGTGCTGATAGTGAGTCCACAATCGGGTAGATTCGTCTGTTTCCGGTCCCACTGCCAGAAAATGCAACTGCGGATATTGTTCCCGCAGAGAAACATACGCATCCAGTGCCAAATTCCATCCTTTGTACTGAATTTTTCGCCCCAAAAAAAGCACGATGAACGCATCTTGCGGCAAATTCAATTTTCGGCGCGCCGTTGCCGTATCCATATTATGCCGGTAGGCGTTCAAATTTAACCCGTTTCCGGTAACACTTACCTGCCACGGGTTGACACCCATTTCCAAAAATCGGTCTCGCTCGGCAGTGGTAACCGCAATCACATGGTCAGCGCCGAACAATACCTTTCGCTGAAAACCAATGTTATATGTTTGCTCTTGCTCAATGTGGGCGTGGGGGGTTACAACCACCGGTAGCCCCAATTTTTTCGCAATCCAATAACCATATGCCACATGGGTATAAACCAGACAGTTGAGATGCACCAAATCATATTTTTTGGCTTGCCGCCACATCGCCCAAGCCATACTCACCGAATTGGGACCGCCCCCCCAAAAAATAAATGGTTCATATCGCCGGGCACGGGTGCGCCAATAGTTTCGCAAACCGAAGTGCAACATTCGCCACATATAGTCTCGGCGGCGAAAACTGCTGAAGCGATAGACTGTGACCCCATTTTGCTGGTCGGCGGGGGGCAATTCGTCTCGCCATGAATGGTAGTTTTTGGCACGGGTGGTGAACACATCCACTTGATGCCCACGCGCCACCAATGCTTCCGACAAATCGGCGATATATTTTTCTGATCCGCCAATGGCAGGCGGATATTGATGCGTGACATGTAAAAAACGCAAATGGCACCTTCATTGATTCTGTTGCTTCTGCAATTCTTTCCGCAATGCAGCAACTTGCTGCTCAAGTTCCACCACTCGCTGGGCGAGAAGATTGATTTCCCGAATTGTCTGGTCAGTGGCTGGTCCAACTTCTTGAGCCATAACGGTCATCAAATTTTTTACAGCCCAGTTTACTTTTGTTTGTTGGCTAATCAGCGATAAATCAGACCAGCGGGCGGCTATGTTGTACCATAGCGTTCGTAAAAAAGTCAGACCGGGGACGGATGATCGGAAAGTATGTTCCTGCAACTGCCAAAAATCCTGCAATTCTTGCCAGTGATGGTTGGAGCCGGGGGTGAGAAAATTCGTTTCCGGGTTGCTGCCGCCAGCGATGGATTGGGCTTCGCTTTGCAAACAGGTTTGGCGCAACATGGTCAACAAATACAGCAAGTCTTGCCATTCTGCGCGGGTTGTTTTTTGAGGGGGTATCAACCCCGATTTGGCACGCCAAGCAACCATCTCTGAAAGCGAAAGCATTTGTGCCAAATACGCCTCTCGCACAGCCAGCATTTCCAGAGAATGCCCCAGTCGGCTGAGCCAATCTTGCTCGGCGGGCAAGAATTCGGTTCGCAAATCCGTCAGCGAGCGATGTTTTAGCAAAAAACGTAGCCGTCCGATGTGGGTCATCGTTTTTTGGGCTAGCGGAATGTTTTCGGTTGAAGTAGATTCGACGTGAATCAATGTCGCCGTCGGCACATAGCGCACCCGCAATCCGGCAGATTTTGCTCGATAGCACCAGTCGGTGTCTTCGTAATATGCCGGAGCAAACCCCTCATCGAGCAATCCGATGGTTTTCAGCGTTTTGCCGGTCAACGCCAATGCCGCGCCAGTCACAAAATCCACATCATGCGGTTGGTCGTATTGTCCGGTATCCGGTTCGCCATTGCCGATATGCCTTGCCGCGCCACGAGCATCAATTTTGCCACCGGCATGCTGAATACGCCCATCGGGATAGAACATTTTGCACCCGACAATTCCCACAGTTGAATCATCCAATTCAGCAGAAAGTGCCTGTAGCCAACCGGCATGCACCACAGTATCCTGATTCAATAGCACGATGATGTCGCCGGTTGCCTGCCGAATACCAACATTCACCCCGCCGGAAAATCCCAGGTTGGTCGGCTGGTTAAGCAATATCACCTCCGGAAAATGCAAGGCAATCAACGCGGCGGAGCCATCTTCGGAAGCGTTATTCACACAGATCACCTCAATTGCCGCTTCACCAGCATTTTGATATATAGCCTCTAACGCACTTAAAATAACATTTTCGCCATTCCAAACGGGGATGATGATGCTGTATTTCCATGTTGTCATCATTTCAACTCACGTTCCGGCTTTTTAACCATCGCATAAACCGAATGAACTTTCCTTTTTCGTATCCTTTTACCTGCTCTTGCAACTGCGAAATCTGTGAAAGGTAAAATGCGGCGCCAATCGTCATCTCATCGGTTTTGTCAGGGGCACTATGGGGACTCTTGCAAAAATCAATCAATGGCTGAAGCACCCGTTCCCACGAAAGAGATTCTCTCAGCGGCTGGAATCGTTCGGGATGGTATGGTAGCTCACTTAAAATGGAACGGAATGCCTTCGCTACACTGTGAGAGTCTTGATAATCAACCACATACCCCAAATTATATTGGTCAACTAAATCGCTTGTCGCAGTGCCGCAGGCGGTGATTATCGGCAATCCCGCCGAAATATACTCTAAAATTCTGCTTCGATAAGCGAAGTGCGTTTCTATGGAATCAAAATGCAGCGACAATGCCACATCACTTTCCAAAAGAACATCTCCCCATTGTTCATACGGGACCCAATCTCCAAAAAAGACGGCTTTGTCCAATAAACCCAGTTTTCGGGCTAACTCCTTGGCTTTTGTATTGTGTGTCACCGATTCCGGAATTTTACGGTTTGGATGTTTGGTTCCTGGAAAAATAAGACGTACATCGTTTCGTTCTTTCCATACTTCGCCAATAGCCTTAATGGCGGTGAGCGGATCAAGCCATTTCCACAAGCCCCCGCCCCATAAAACCACCCGGTCAGTGGATGAGATACCATTCCATACACCTTTTATAATATTTGAACCATGAGCGGTAGTATGTTTTGGTAACCCATATGGCACAACATCCACCAACCGGCGCAATGTGTTGTCTGCGGCAAAGTTATCTCCATTTATCCGCCCAAATGCTTCCAATATTCCCAATAGCCAATCCCGCTGATATTCACTGGCACAAACAAAAAAATCGCCGCGCAGATATGCTATTGCCAATTCCTGCTGTAACATCGACACGTCTTTTACGCCGCGAGCCAACGCTTCTATAACAAATGGGTCATATGCATCGACAATTACCGGTAGAAAAGGAAAATGACGTAAGCCGGGAATTTTTGCTACAAATAACGCCGGCACAATTATAACATCAGTGTGTTTGAGTGCTGTATAAAGTTGCGCCGCCCCAATTTCATCATAGGGTAGAGTCTCAAATTGTAAATTACCATCCAGTGAAATGGGAGCAGGTGCTGCTAGTGTTACCCGAAATTTACGCGCCAATACGCGCGCCATGTGAAAATATCGAATACCCGGACCCGCCATATATGTGCCAACAACATCGTGACTAATTATGAGAATACGTTTCTCCCTACTTGACATACCACTCCCCGTATAATGTTATCATACCATATCGTTCTTTTTCGGAAGACAGTATATAAAAAGGATACATTTTGTCATGATAGTCGAACATTTTTGTATCAGTCCAATCATGGACTGCCACCGAAACATAGTAAACACCTTCTAATAAAGGTATTTTCCCCACAGAATATCGAATAGAACCTTCACCCTGAATGGCGTCTATTTGCCGTCCAGAAAATTTCGTGTTCGGTCCGGTAATGTGGATGCCGTCACTGCGATGGATTGCCAATCCAAATACCGGTTTCTCTATTTTTTGTGATGCTCGATAATTTATTTGGATGGTAAACGGCTGTCCGGGATAAAAATTTGTCTGCGGTTGTCCGTCAGCGTCCAAAAATGTGACACCGGTAATCTTCACTTCGCCGCTACCCCACCTATTGTGATTCTGTGCTTTTTGGATTTTGTTTTTTTCAAATGCATGCCACAAATATCTTTGAATCACATTTTCGGTTTCAGCGTCTGCCAAAATTTCCCCTTTCTCCATCCAAATAGCCCGGTCGCAAATTCGGCGAATGGCGGTCACGTCATGTGAAACGAACAAAATTGTAACGCCCTGCTGCTTTAACTGCGCAATGCGCTCAATACATTTTCGCTGAAAGGTTGCATCGCCGACGGCAAGCACTTCGTCAACCAGCAATATATCGGGGTCGGTATGAACAGCGATGGAAAATCCCAGTCGCATGTACATCCCCGACGAATAATGTTTTACAGGGATGTCTATAAATTTCTCCAATTCAGAAAATTCAATGATTGCAGCCATTCTTTGTTCGATTTGTGACCGCGATAGCCCCAAAACAGAACCATTCAAATAGATATTCTCGCGCCCGGTTAAATCGATATGAAATCCGGCGCCCAATTCAAGCAACGCACCAATGCGACCGTTAACTTCAATCATTCCTGTATTGGGAAACAAAATTCCCGAGATGAGTTTTAAAGAAGTGCTTTTCCCCGTGCCGTTGGGACCCACAAACGCAACGGACTCCCCTTTTTCTATCTGAAAACTGACATTTTTCAATATCCACAATTCTCGTTCTTCCATTACTTTGGGAGTGCGATGCGTCAGTGAAACCAACACTTCTTGAATCGAACGGGCTCGTTGGTGATGAAGTTTAAATTTTTTCGAGACGTTATCAAAACGGATTGCAACTGTCACTATTAATGTTCCCTCGCTATCGAAGAACTAGGGGCAAATATACATAATTTGTTGCCACCAATGCAACACCAGACAATCTTTTGGGTTGTGTTTCACCGGTTTCCACCTGCACAAAATATGGATTTGCGCCGGTTAAAACATTTGTCCATGTTACGCTAACTGTTATATACCCACCACAACCGTTTATCGAATTGGTGATAATTTGCGATGCGCCAATTTGAGCGCCAACATCATTTTCAGTCCCCTCAAAAAAGGTGACGGTTATCGGTTGCGAACCGAAGATATTGCCACTATTTGCAATATCTGCGGTTAACAAGAAATCAGATATCAAAAATGAACCGGTGCCATTTTGCGCAATTATTGATGCTGTTGTTTTCGCCGGATAAATGGTGACGGTTGGTGTAATTTGTGCGGTATAATTTTGATACACCTGTCCCAAATACCGAATGGTGCCGGTATCCCGGTCGAACATCGAGCCGCCCCAAATGGATGTGTTCCCGTCAATACTGAACCATGCCCATCGCTGCACCATCCGGTTATTGTCGTATGGATAACCTATTTGCTCGTCCGTATCACCTCGCATTGCGTCAAAACTGGCGGTCATAAAATTGCCGACGCGCGCCTGCGAAAACGGATTCCCATCTTCATCATTATAACTTTCGGGCCACAAAACGCCATATTCGGTAATATAGAGCGGTTTTTCCCGCTGTCCGTGTGCAGCCATCCACTGCCGAAAGTCAATCAACCGCTGCCGGAATATGCTGATATCGTCCATATCTCGCGCATCATACAATATTCCCACATCAATATCGGAAAATTCCGGACCGGGGGGAATAAATGCTCCCCACGTGCCACGTTCTTCCCTCAAGATGAAACTATGGACGTTCCACACGTCCACCGGCATCGACGAGCCGTATTTGTCGTGATAGGTATTCCAAATTATATCGAGATACTGAAACCGCAGAGGCGTGGGTTGCACTACTGCGCCGATGCCAACCTGCGCGGTTGGGTCAGCGGTTTTTATGATGTGATACAAATCATAATAGGCATCGGCGTATATGGTTGCCCATAGTGTATCTTGTTGAAAAATGCTATCCGGCTCATTGCCGATGAACCATATTTGACCGGGGTTTGCAGCAACCAATGCCGGTAATTCAGATTGGGACGGTGTGGCGGTGTAACTGTATAAATTTGGCGTCAAACGAATAACATTTGTATGTTCCAAACCGGGTGGTTCACCACCTGAGGGAACAGCATGCCAATTAACATACCATCCGGCATTGAGCCGTTGTACATCCGTAGCATCAAAAGGAGAAAAATCTCCGCCAATGGTAATGCCAAACCGACAATTGTTATACGGAAACTCGACAGAGGATGTACTCCCTCCTTGAGCATAGATTGTTGTTCTATGGAAAAGAGAAAATAATATACCAATTACGCCGATAACTATATTGTGTTTCATAACATCCTCAAGAATTTACTGAAAAACAATATAGACGGGGTCACTATACGTAACAGTAGTGACACCGTCACTATTACCATCTGCGGCATCGGTAATTTGCGAGGTGTTGCCATACATGTCAACCACATCAACCGTACGGGCAGGAACACGAATAGTGGCGGGACCACCGTCATCCGTCCAAACCCCATAAATTTGCGTTTGACAGCGGGCAAAGGCGTAACCTTCTGCGTTTGAAGATCCAAGTTCGGATGCGGTCAATGTGCGGGTATATTGTGCTTGCCCCAGTTGCGCCACTACGTTTTGAAAAACACCAAAGGATGGTCTTTTATTAAAGTCGGAATATACAAATCCATAATACCACGGCGGTATATCGTTAAATACAAACCAGTTGGCAATCTTTATATCGGCAGCCATCGCCCGGCTGAACGTCTGGACGACAAAGCGGTTTTGCATTTCCAAGCCGGATGCACCCGGCACACCGGCAAAAGTTTCTCCGCCGTTCCAGTTGATATCCCACCCTGTTTCTGTCACCGCCACAGGTTTTTCTACACCATATTCTGCCAATTTTGCCTTTAAATAATTATTTTTCCCCATCAGTCCAGTACCAAACTGCTCCCAATACCCCCAGAAGGGTGGGTAGTAGTGAAAATTCATCATATCAAAATAATTGCCGCCGCCGGCAGCCAGAACATCATCTATAAAATAACGGTTAAAGGGACCACCGTCTGATTCAAACCAATCATACGCCAATCCCCCCATCAACACCACTGCATTCGGGTTTGCTTGTTTTACCGCCGGATACACTTGCGATAACATATAGGCATATTCTGCACCATAGTGTCCCCAGCGAATATCACGGTCGGGCTCGTTGTAAAATTCCCAGTAGTTTACTACCGGTGAACCGGGCGCGTCATTAATACCATCACCATCGTAACGTTCCACCGTAGCAGTAACAAATTCAACAAAATCAGCAATGTGTTCCGGGTTGATATGGGCTTCATTATTATTAGCCGCCCAATCGGGGTTTTGCTCAATGGTGGCTACAATTTTTAAACCATGTTGATAGGCATTCAAATACTGCGCATCATAACTAGCCCAA
>CAYZQQ010000024.1:0-18036 GCA_964480075.1 uncultured Anaerolineaceae bacterium | reverse complement strand
CATTGTTTGCAGACAGCGTACCGGTGGTCGTCAGTCCATCCACCCCGACCCCCATTCCGTCTGCCACCGCCACGCCGACACCCACCGTAGTTGTGCCACCCCTGCCCGATTTTCCCATCATCCACTATTTTCGGGCGGATAAACTGAACATCACCACCGGAGAAACGGTGTTGCTGCAATGGGATGTGAGCAATGCAGACCAGATATTTCTCTATCCCGGCGGGGATGCGGGTGTGGTTTCACCCGGCGATTTGCAGGTTACGCCCGATATGACAACGGTGTACCGGCTGGTCGCATCCAATGCGCGGGGTGAGGTTCAAGCCACCATTACCATTACGGTTTCACCCAAACCCGCTGAAGTGATGTATGATTTTGTTGAAAAAGGAGCGGCGGCGGCGTGGAAAAACGGCAGCGGCGACGAACTGCCGTGGAATGGCGCCGCCAACGACCCGCTCGGCTTCGTTATCCCGCAGGAAAATATCACTCTGGAAGACGATTCCCAGCCGGATATGGCGCTGGAAACGCATCCGCAGTGGATTTCTGATGGCGAAATTATGGGGTCATACGATGTTGATTTTGAGATACACGCCGGCGACAAATTTGTGGCGGATGTCGGATTTTTAAAGGGCGCAACAGTCTCTAATGGCGTTACATTTCAATTTTGTTATTTCACTATGATTGACGGCGATTGTTTGGGCGAATTGAGCAAAGAATATACCGGCGAATTACAAACGCTGGAGATTGATTTAAGTCCATTAAACGGCTATAATGCTGGATGGTTTCAGTTACGGGTGCAGGCAAATGGCAGCGCCGACCAAGATTGGGCGGTATGGCTCAACCCGCGTGTCGAACGCCCATAGCGTTCCGAAACCAAATTTTTAAACTATTTTGAGGCATGTGAATGGAAAATGTACCCCCAAATGCGTCCCCAGCATCCGGCTCAAATTTACGGCTGGAAGTGCATGCCGGACCGCTGGCAGGAAAAGGATTTCCGTTTGAAGGCGATACGCTGACATTTGGACGCGCTCCCGATAACGACATCAGTTTGGATGACTCGCGTGTATCGCGGTATCATGCCGTTTTGCGCCGCGACGGCGAACAACTGATATTGGAAGATTTGGGCAGTACCAACGGCACCGCAGTAAATGGCAAACGAATTTTTAGTCCGCATGTACTGCAACCCACCGAAACCATCAGCATCGGCGCATCTGTTTTTGGCGTGACCGGTTTTTCCGCGCCTAAAACCGTGGGCGTTGCCGCGCAGTCCGGTAAAAACCGCGATGATATTCCATGGAAAACATACCAGAGTTCGGCATCGTATGCGTTTTCGGGCGGGCAAGGCGGTGGAAATTGGCTATTGTGGACAGGGTTGGCATTGTTAGCCGTACTGGTCATCGCCATCATTGGCACATCCGTCTTTTTGTTCCGCAACAACCGGCAAACCGTCAGCGCCGATATTCCCACCGTCATCATCTCATCGCCGGTGAATGGCAGTGAATTTGATGTGGGGCAACGGGTGGTGGTACAAGCTACCGCCACCGATGCCAGCGGTGTGGTTCGGCTGGAATTATGGGTGGGCGGCGCAAAAGTCGCCGAAGCGAACAGCCCTGCCCCCAATGGACAATCGCCATTTACCGCCGTGCTGGAATGGACACCGCAGGTTGAAGGTGCATATTCGCTCTCTGTACGTGCCTTTAATGCCAGAGGGGTGCAATCTGCGCCCACAACCATCAATTTAAATGTAGTTGGTTCCGTGTTGTCGCCCAAACTTACCGCCACCCCAACCCCAACGGTCACGCCAAAGGTTATCGGCACGCCGATGGGCATGGTGCGCACCGACCTAAATGTGCGTGCCGGACCCGGGACACAATACAACATTGTGGGACGGCTGGCGGCAAACACAGAAGTTGAAATTGCCGGTCAAAATGCTGCGGGGTCTTGGTGGTACATTGTCTATCCCGACACGCCCGACCGTCACGGCTGGGTAGCTGCCGATTATGTGCCTTCTGATAATGCCGTTATCGTACCCATTGTCGCTGCGCCCACCAAAACGCCCGTACCCACCCAAACACCCAGTCCCGAACCGACAGCTATGGCAACCGTCGCTCCCACCGCTACCGATACCCCGCTTCCGGCAACGGCAACACCGGCGCCCACCCCCACCCAAACGCCGCCACCCGTTACCAGCATCAGCTTCTCGGCAGAGCCACTGGCGCTCAACGCCGGGGACTGCACCACATTTTCGTGGTTGGTGACAAACGTCAAAGCGGTCTATTTTCAAAATGATGGTGTTGCCGGGGACGATGGCGGACAAGCCGTAACCCGTAAAGAATGTCCAACAGAAACCACCACCTTCACCCTGCGGGTGGTGAAGCCGGATGACAGTGAAGAAAAACGCGACATTACGATTAATGTCGCCGCAAAACCAAGCGCACCCTCAGCTTTAACCATCGTTGATGCGTTGACAGAAAGTTTTTCAGTACAGTGGACAGATAACAGCAGCGACGAAACCGGCTTTCGGGTGTATAATGCTGACAGCAATATCGAGTTGGCAACATTCCCAGCCGATGCCACAACCGGCAGCATCAACGGGCTAACGTGCGGGACAGCATATCGCATGTATGTGGTGGCATTTAGCCCTGTGGGCGAATCAAGCCCCAGCAATATTTTAGTGGATCAAACAGCAGATTGTCCATAATTATTTTCGGAGGATACAATGGCAGATAAAAACGATGCAACAATTTTATCCGGCAATCGACCGGCAGCGCGCCTTATTGTGAAACAGGGACCTCAAATTGGTATCGCATTCCCCATCGTGCAAAACCAGTTGTTACTCGGCAGAGAAGAAGCGTGCGACATCCGCATTCAAGATGCGGAATCCTCGCGCCACCACTGCGAAATTACATGGCAGAATGGTGCGTTTGTGGTGCAAGACTTGGGTAGTTCCAACGGCACATTTGTCAATGGCGCTCAAATTACGGCGCCGACCAAACTTAATGCGGGTGACAAAATCGGCGTGGGGCAAACCGTGTTTGTGCTAGAACTGGAGCCGAAAATCAAAGCGGTTCCCACGCCATACGATGCAACACCTTCAGCAGCGCCCGTTTCTGCGCCGGTGCCGGTTGTCAAGAAAAAATCCGGCGGCGGCAAACGGCTGGTGTGGGCGGGTGTCGGTTGTTTGGTGTTTGTGTGTGCATGCGGCGGATTAATCGTATTGGGAGATCTGCTTGATTATATCAATTTGGGTATTCCCGGGTTTTCTAACTTGAATATTATTTTTTAACAGAAACCACGTATTTTCTTGATAATTTGAAGTAGGAGCAGACCCGTATGCCTGCTCGGGCGTCTCTTGTATTCGCCCCTACACTTTAAAAAGATACGAAAACGCTAACAATTTGCCAAAATATCGTGTCAGCAGTATAATTTTTTTCGTAATGGGGCGGTTAGCTCAGTTGGTTAGAGCGCCACGTTGACATCGTGGAGGTCACTGGTTCGAGTCCAGTATCGCCCACAAAAAAGCACCGTTAACGGTGCTTTTTTTATGCGTTCCAAATGTCACTTCAAGACGGCACAACATTCGAAAAAACTGTCATCATCTGCTATAATAAAATTGTGATGGCTAACTTTAAAAGAGGGGAGTATGACTGACCGCATTTTTATTGTTGAAGATGAAGCAGATATAGCCCGATTTTTGGAACGCCGGTTGGGGTACGAAGGCTACGATGTTGAGATTATCGGCGATGGCGAAACGGCATTAAAGCGTATTTACGATGACCCGCCGGCGCTGGTGCTGATGGATTTGACACTGCCGGATATTGATGGACTCATTGTGACGCAGGAGCTTCGCGCTGCGAAAATTCACGTTCCCATTTTGATGCTCACCGCCAGAGATGCCATTCCCGACCGGGTGAGCGGATTAGATTCCGGCGCAGACGATTATATGACCAAACCATACAACACCGACGAACTGCTGGCACACATTCGGGCGTTGTTACGGCGCACCGGCGCTGACAAATCGACCGAACCACTCACCTTTGCAGATTTAACGCTAAACCCCGCATCACGGCTGGTCTATCGCGGCGACCGTCCCATTACCCTCACCGCTAAAGAATATGATCTGCTGGAAATGTTTATGCGCCACCCCAACCAAGTCCTCACCCGCGAGCAGATTTTTGACCAAATTTGGGGCTACGATTTCGGCGGCGAATCAAACATCATTGAAGTATATGTCCGCTATCTGCGGTCCAAATTGGAGAAAGACAGCGAACCGCGCCTCCTTGAAACCGTGCGTGGCGTGGGATACGTGCTGCGAGAATTATAAACGAGTCCATCATTATGCCCATCCGAATCCGGCTAACCTTGTGGTATGTGTCGCTGCTGGCGGTGATACTCATCACCTTCAGTGTAGCATTTTACAACGTTTTGCGATACAGCCTCACCACCGAACTCGACCGTTCGCTGGAAGAGCGGGCGCAACAGGTGGCGTTGGGCATAAAATCGTTAAACGACCCCCTCGATATTCTGCGTTTTGGAGTTATCCGCTTGCCGGAATTGGGTGTTTTCTCGTCCCGCTCAAGCTACATCCAAATTACCGACGCCACCGGCGCAATCATCAAACGTTCGCCCAATTTAATGGAACGGAACCTGCCCATCACCAAAGAAAATCTGGCGCGCATTCAAGAAAAACACCCCGTGATGGAAACGATCACTATCGGCACGGTGAGCATGCGATTATACAGCGTGCCGCTGATATTGGGCGAAGATGTTATCGGCATGGTGCAAGTGGGCAATCCCGTCGAAGAAATCCAGCTAACCCTACGACGGGTTCTGCTTTTTTTAGCCAGCGGTACCGTCATCGCGCTGGCTTTGGCAATGCTGTCGGGCGTGGGGCTGGTGTATCTCAGCCTGCGTCCCATCGAGCGCATCACCGCTGCCGCCAACCAAATTGTCAGCGCCGAAGACCTGAACCAGCGATTGCCCGTGCCCGCAACCGATGACGAATTGACGCGGTTGAGTCTCACCATCAATCGGATGCTGGAACGATTGGACAACTTTTTTCAGGCACAAGTTCGCCTCAGCGCCGATGTGTCTCATGAATTGCGCACCCCGTTGACCATCATCCGGGGGAATGTGGATATTCTGCGACAGATGGGCGATTCTCCCACCGAACGCAACGAAGCCCTCAAAGCCATTGACAGCGCATTGAACCGTATGGCGCGGCTGGTGAGCGATTTATTGCTGCTCTCGCAGGCTGATGCGGGTATGCCCTTAAAAATGCAACAGCTTGATATGGACGGCGTAATTTTAGACGTTTTCCAGCAGGCACACGCCCTGAGAAAGGGTGTCGAATTGAAACTGGGACACGCCGACCCGGCTCAGGTATATGGCGATGAAGACCGGCTCAAACAATTGCTCATCAACCTGATGGAAAATGCTATCAAACACACACCCACCGGCGGCAGTGTCACCCTTTCGGTATATCGCACCCAAGACCACGTGCGTGTTTCGGTGGCAGATACCGGCGCAGGTATTGCTCCCGAATATTTACCCCATATTTTTGACCGATTCTATCGGGTAAAAGGGCAGCGTGTTAAAGGGTCGGGGTTGGGGCTGGCTATCGCCAAATGGATTGCCGAAGCGCATAACGGGACACTCACCGCCGAAAGTGAACCCGGCATCGGCAGTACCTTCATTTTAACATTACCCATCTACCATGAAGAATAACCCCCAACCACTTTCAACTCTGATAGCAACTCTGCCGCAACATACGTTTTTCGGCACGCAAAACCCCAGTATCATCGGCATTACCGGCGATAGCCGCCGCGTGAAACCCGGCTTCCTTTTTGTGGCGTATCGTGGCGTCAGCGTGGATGGACATCGTTTTATCCCGGACGCCATCGCGCGGGGCGCATGCGCCATCATCGCCGAAAAAGATGCGCCTCCCGGTACGCCAACTGCCGTCGCGGTTATTCGCGTTCCCAACGGGCGTGAAGCGCTGGCGCACGTTTCTGCGGCATGGTACAACCATCCGTCGCGGCAAATGACCATCATCGGCGTAACCGGCACAGATGGCAAAACCAGCACCACCAATTTGATATTCCACATTTTACGGCAAACGGGACGACGCGTGGGCATGATTTCCACCGTCAACGCGGTCATCGGCAATACCGCGCTGGAAACAGGCTTGCACACCACCACCCCAGACGCGCCCGATATTCAGCGCTATTTGGCAGAAATGGCTGCCGCCGGTACGGAGTTTTGCGTGCTGGAAACCACGTCACACGGGTTGACGCAGCATCGCGTGACCGCCGTCAAATTCGATTGGGCAGTTGTGACCAACATTACCCATGAACATTTGGATTTGCACGGCTCGTTGAAAGCTTATCGGCGCGCCAAAGCCAAGCTGTTGCAAATGGCGACGGTCGGGGTGGTACTCAACGCCGATGACAGGTCGATTGACTATCTCCCCGATTGGGTACCAGCCGGCGTCAAATCGGTGCTGTATGGCGTTGATGCGCGAGCAACCGTGCGGGCAACTGCTATCGCCCTGCGCCCGGATGCCACCGTTTTTCAAACAACATTGCACGGGGAATCGGTTACTGTAGAAACGCCACTCGTTGGCGCATTTAACGTGAGTAATGTGCTGGCAGCGTTGGCTGTCACCGTGGAGGGGCTGGAGATAGACCCCGCCATCGCGTTGGATGCTTTAAAAACCTTTAATGGCGTGCCCGGGCGTATGGAACGCATTGACGCCGGACAGCCGTTCACGGCGATTGTCGATTTTGCGCACACACCCAACGCATTGCGGCAGGTATTAAAAACCGTGCGAGCGTTGACGGACGGGCGCGTGATTGCGGTATTCGGTTCGGCGGGATTGCGGGATGTGGAAAAGCGGCGGCTGATGGGTGATGTTGCGGCAGCATTGGCAGACGTCTCTGTTTTAACAGCGGAAGACCCTCGCACAGAAGATGTATCGGACATAATTGCCGCAACCGCGCAGGCGATGCTCGCCGGTGGCGCAATCGAATGTTTGTCCGCGGAAGATGTCGCCACTGCCCCGGCACCCTGTTTTTTCCGCGAACCGGACCGTGGACGCGCTATTTTCGCCGCGACATATCTTGCCCGCCCCGGCGATATTGTTATTGTGCTGGGCAAAGGGCATGAACAGAGTATGTGTTTTGGAGAGACGGAATATCCGTGGGATGACCGGGAGGCGTTGCGAAGCGCATTGCGGGGTGCGCCATTGCTGTCGCTGCCCACAGCAGTGTAGAAAAAATGGTCAGTTAAAATTGGCATAAAAAAAACGCGGGGATTTCTCCCCGCGCCTCTATTTTTTTATGGGCAATTGGCTATATTGCAACCACGTTACTGGCTTGCAAGCCTTTGGGTCCTTGTTCAATATCATATTCAACCTGCTGACCCTCTTCCAACGTGCGGAAGCCTTCGGTTTTGATGGCAGAGTAGTGAACAAATACATCGTCTCCACCTTCACGGGAAATGAAACCAAACCCTTTACTTGCGTTAAACCACTTTACTGTACCTTGAACTCGTTCAGACATAATACAACATTCTCCTTACTGAAACTGAAAAAAAATAGTTAGTTGTAGGACAAAACTTATACTGCAAAAGAAAACAATCGCCAAATAATATCCGACGATTGCAACCAACCAAACAGATACTTACATTAGCCTACGTACACCACTATACTCCATAAATAGTGTTCTGTCAACTGTGGGTTTATAGTATTGTGAGTATATCTTGTGCCGCTGTTCCCGTTATGCTGTGGAGAGAAAATAGCCTCTGTTTTGCAGCCAAGTTACGTCACTCCGCACATTTTTTTGGAACTTTGGTACTATTTGCCGTTTGCCGATTCTCGTGTTACATTTAAGTTAATGTCTGACCTTTTCGGGGTGTATTCCCCCGTTTGTCATTCCCGCAAAAGCGGGAATCCAGAAAATGGATTCCGGATAATTTCCTGCGGAAATTTTCGAATGGCATTTTGATACCCCGCAGCTTACTGCGGAGAGTATTCATTTTATTAAACGTGTCCGGTAGCTAGAAAATATATCAAAAATTCGGGAAATTTGTTCAATTCGATGCAAAAAAAACAGTGCCTACGCAATTACCCCCCGGATTCCGATTGAGCCATTTAGTTTTTAACTTTGTCAAATTTCAAACTGCGTAAGGTGAGTTAATCTTCAACGTTTTACTCACGAAGGTGCGCTATGCAGCACAATTCGGTTCAAATTCAACCTCCAAAGACAATCAATCTCGACCGGTTCATTTTTATTGAACGGTATGCGCCCACCCTGATAAAATGGGACATTCTTGCGTTTTTTGGCACACATAGCGATGTCACCCTTTCGGCAATTGATTTATCCCGGCAATTGAACCGCAATTATCAGGTGGTACGTCGCAATGTCGGCGACTTGGCATTGATGGGTGTATTGGATATGGAACACAGTTTTCCACATCCGGCATATCGTTTAACTCAGCAAAACGCTGAGTTACGCGCCTTAGTGCAACGCATTGTGATTGATTCTCCTGCTCCGTTTGCCACCCAACCGTGGTAAAGATAGTCGGTTCTTCATCGAATTAAGCGAATTTCCCGTATTATTTAGTGTGGTGCAGTTTGAGAAATTTGATACCACCTTTTCTGACCACCCTTTAAATTCCCATTGAGTCAGATATTCAAGATGTACTTCTCAATCAGTTGACAGAGTCCCCTCATTTATCCCGGCATCCCGGCAACTTGGCGGGAATATCTCAAATTTTCTAGCAAAATATTTCATGGTTATGTCAACTTTTCTTTTTTAGATGATTGTGCTAAAATATGAGACGTTGTGCAAACAGTTGCTTCGTGCAAAGATAGGATACATATATGGAAATTATTTGGCATGGTCACGCTTGTTTTGAGTTAAAAACACTAGAAACCTCTATTATTACTGACCCGTATAGCGAAAGTTTGGGGTTGCGGCTGCCACACCCTATGCAGGCAGATATTGTTACCGTTAGCCACGACACGCCCCACCATAATGCGGTTAATCTCATTGAGGACGGGTTTAAACTTGTCAATCGCCCCGGCGAATACGAAGTGAAAGAGGCATTCATTATCGGTTCAGCTATTTTCCCCCCGGCGGCGACTGCCAAAAAGATGACTGACCCACGCAATATTGTATTTTTCTTCGAATTGGATGATTTGACGGTATGTCACATGGGTGATATTCGGCACGTACCAACACAAAGCCAGCTTGAAAATTTTGAGAATGTTGATATCCTGCTGCTTCCCGTTGGCAATGGAAAAAGTATTACGGCAGGACAAGCATCAGAAACCATCAGTCTCATTGAACCGTCCATTGTCATCCCTATGCATTACCACCTGCCGGGCATCACCATTCATATGGAAGCGTTGGATAAATTCATCAAGGAAATGGGATTAGCGCCCGGCGACCCACAGCCAAAACTCAAAATCAGTCACAGTAATTTACCGGAAGACACACAAACCATTATTCTAGCGCCACAATTTTAGGGCAAAGGGGGTTATCTTGACAGAATATTCACCGGCACCCAACAACTCCGAACCAAACGCACCACTTTCTACCCTGTGGCGCATTGTCATTGGCGCAGTAGCGCTAATTATTGTAATAATTTTTGGATGGCAGGTGTGGGGAAATCAATCCCCCGCCGGCGAAACAGATTCAACCACGGCGGCAGTTGCCCCCACCACGACTGTATCTGCGGCAGACTCCAATGCAGCCATTGGCACAGCAGAGTCACCCCAATCGTTATTTGAACAGGGAAACTCTTACTATAAAGCGGGTCAGATTGACAAAGCCATCGCCGCTTTTCAAAAAACGATAGCAAAAGATCCTTCGTTTGTCGCTGCGTATGCCAATTTGGGAGCCACGTACTACGCGCAAAAAAATCTTCCATTGGCTGAAGATATGTACAAAAAAGCTGTCGGACTCTCTCCAAACGATAGCGATTTAATATACAATTTGAGCGCAATTTATATTCAAGAAGCATTGGCAAGCAACGAGCCGGACACCAAAAAACTATCGCTCGCCGCCGAGCAAATTGATAAAGCCATTGCTCTGAACCCTGCCCTAGCCACGCCGTATTATGGACGTGGCGTTGTAAAAAGCTACTTAGGAGACGCCGAAGGGGCTATTAAAGCCTTTGAAAAATTTTTAGAATTAGATAATGGCTCTGACCCAAAAGCAACCAACAATGCTACCCGGCTCTTAACACAACTCAAAACAAATATAAAACAGTAGAGGATTTATGCAAGAAATAGCAAACGACGTATTTGTAGAATTTGATTATGAAGGGGCAAATTGCGGATTGGTGCTTACCGATGAGGGAGCAATCGTCATTGACACGCCCATTATTCCGCAAGAGGCACGAGATTGGACGGCACAAGTTGCATCCAAAACCGACAAAATCTTGTTCGTGTTTAATACCGACCATCACCGTGCGCATATATTGGGCAACCAATATTTTAACGCACCTGTGCTGGCACACGAGTATGCCTGGAAAGAAATGGCAAGCTACAAAGATACGTTCATCGAACGCACACAAAATCTGTACAAAAAACAGCCGGAAATACAGAAACAGTTTAGTGAGACGAGCATTGTCAAGCCGGAACTTACCTTTACCGGACATTTGACAATGGAAAAAGGGGGCAAATCGCTGCACTTTGTTTATCTTGGAGGACATACTCCTGCTACCAGCGGATTGTACATCCCTGATGTAAATATTTTGTTTGCCGGAGATTTGGTGGTGGTAAACGAGCACCCCGCTCTGGGGCAGTGCAACAGCAAGGAATGGTTAGAGCAACTTTTATGGCTCAAACAACAGAAATTGCACGCCATCGTACCGGGACACGGAGAATTATGCAATATCGAAGCGGTAGAGCCAATGCGCTGCTATATTCGCACCATGCGAGCGCGTGTCCGAAATCAATATAAACAAGGGCGAACCAAAGCAGAATCGGCGGTAGTCATCAGTCAAATGATCGATATGTTTCCCTACCCCCCAAAAAGAAAATCCTTTATTGAAAAACGGATTAGAGCCGGTGTTAGCCGTATTTATGATGAAATGAAATTATTTTACGGTGCAGTTCCGGCAAAAGGACATGCGGCAAAACAGGTACCAAGGTTCAAACGAGTGGCAAGTTTACGGCTCTAATTTGCCAAAAAAACCCAGTGTGCTATAATTTTACTTGTTTTGAGGCAGCGGGATGTGGCGCAGTCCGGTAGCGCGCTTCGTTCGGGACGAAGAGGCCCCCGGTTCAAATCCGGGCATCCCGACCTCAATAAAATTGTCGGGGCGTGGCGCAGCCCGGTAGCGCGCTTCAATGGGGTTGAAGAGGTCGTTGGTTCGAATCCAATCGCCCCGACTTGATTGCCCTTGTAGCTCAGCAGGTAGAGCACTTCCTTGGTAAGGACGAGGTCACCGGTTCGAATCCGGTCGAGGGCTCAAAAAACCCCCACCAAATTTGGTGGGGGTTTTTGTTTGCCGGTGGATGTTTGCGCTGAATATTTCTTGCAGAAAACTTAATTGGCTATATTTTTCACTCATTGTATTCTTTTTCCGTCTCAAATTCCGCTCCGGCAGCATCCGCTTCCACATTCCGTCCGGAAGCGGGTGTTTTGCGAAATTCTTTATAAAACTCGTGCTGAATCACCAGATCCATAATTTCATTCGTGCCCGTCCAAATGGTGATGAGCCGTACATCTCGCAGCAATCTTTCCACCGGGAATATGTCGGTGTACCCAATACCGCCCAGTACCTGCATGGCGTGATTGACCACCTCCCACGCGGTGTCAGTGGAGAATTTTTTGGATTCGGATACCAGCCGCCGAATTTTGCCCGCGTCGCCGCCCGCTTCAATGGCGTTCGCCGTGGCAAAATTGAGCGCGCGTGCCGCATCCAGCAGCGTCAGGCTCTCGGCAATTTTAAAGCTCACCGCTTCAAAACGCCGAATCTTCTGCCCGAATGCTCGCCGCCGGTCGGCATACCGTGCCGCAATTTTGATGGCGGCGCGCCCCATCCCGACTGCCGCCCCCGCCGAGGTCATTCGTTCCGGAATCATCATTTGGTTGAACACTGCCGTGCCATTGCCGATACCCGCTGCGCCGCCGAGTATATTTTCCACCGGAACAGGCGTGTTCTTAAACACAATTCTGCCCGTGCCCCCGCCACGTGTACCCATTAATCCATATACGTGTGCCACATCCACCGTGGAATCGCGTTCCACCAAAAACGCGGTCATCGCCTTTTTGGGGTCGTCAATGCCTTCTACTTTCCCGTAAATTAAAAATAGGTCTGCCCCCTCTGCGCCAACGACGAACCGTTTTTCGCCGGTCAGATAGAACACATCCCCCTTGCGGCGGGCGCGGGTGGTGGCGGCAAAAAAGTCCGACCCACCGCGCGGTTCGGTCAACCCTTCCGCCACACCCAGGTTTCCGGCAATCATCGGCGTGAGATATTTTTCCTTTTGCGCTTCCGTGCCGAATTTGTGGATGGCTTCGCCAATGATGGACACCAGCGAGTACAGGCAGCCCAACGATGTGCCGAGCACGCCGACTTCTTCCAGTGCGACAATTTCCGACATCCACGGCAGGCCGCCACCCCCATATTTCGGGTCGAAGCGCAGTCCGAGCACCCCGTGTCGACCGGCTTCCTCCAAATATTCCTGTGGATACCGCACTTTATCGGCATCCATATCCAGCAACAATTGGCGCGGTACAGATGCGACAAATTTCCGCATTTTGGCGCGCACGCGGATATCCGCATCGCTCAACATGGCTTGAATTGACATGATGGTCTCCTCCTGATGACAAATGTCATTCCCGCGAAGGCGGAAATCCATAAAAATAGAAAACGAGGGGGGTAACGCCGTGACACCCATTTGTGTCACAAATACAATTGAAGTTATTTACGCTCCAATTGTAGCACCAAATTTTTCGGCGCGCAAAATAGTTAGAACCAGAATCCGGGGAATCAAAAAAGGTCAGTCGCCGGACTGACCTTCAGAGCGGGTAGCGAGACTCGAACTCGCGACATCAACCTTGGGAAGGTTGCGTTCTACCACTGAACTATACCCGCAAATTATCGGCGGTATGATACCATAATTTCTCAAAACGGCAAATTTCTACGTTTGCCACTTCTTAAAAATGATGCTGGCATTTTGCCCGCCAAACCCAAATGCGTTCACCATTGCGGTTTGCACTTCTGCCCGCCGGGCGATGTTCGGCACATAATCCAAATCGCAATCGGGGTCGGGCGTTTGCAGTCCGATGGTCGGCGGGATGATACCCGTTTGCAATACATTCACCGCTGCCAACGATGCCAGCGCCCCCGCTGCGCCGAGCGTGTGCCCCACCATACTTTTCTGCGAACTGATGGGAACCCTCGCCGCCGCATCGCCAAAAGCACGTTTGATTGCTAGCGTTTCCGCTGCGTCGTTCAACGGTGTGCCCGTGCCGTGTGCCGCAATATAGCCAATTTTGGCGGGGGGAATACCCGCATCGCGCAGCGCGCCGACCATCGCCCGTGTGGCGCCGTCTGCGGCGGGGTCAGGGGCAGCCACGTGAAACGCATCGGCGGTGGTAGCATAGCCCGCCACTTCCGCCAGAATGTTCGCGCCGCGCGATTGCGCGTGTGCCAGCGATTCCAGCACCAGCACCGCCCCGCCTTCGCCCAGCACCGTGCCATCTCGACTGGCATCAAACGGGGTGACGGCGCGTTCCGGCGTGTCATTTCGGGCAGTGAGCGCGCCCAACCGCTGAAATCCCAGCAGGGCAATCGGAGTGATGGCGCTGTCTGCCGCCCCGGCGAACATCACCTCGGCATCTCCCCACACAATATGGCGCATCGCCTGCCCAATGGCGACGATACCGGTGGCACATGCCGCCACCGGCGCGCCGACAGGTCCCAGCGCGCGCAAATTGATACTGGTAAAACTCGCCGCCATATTTGCCAGTGTGGCGGGAATCAGGGTGGGGTTGATGCGCCGATAGCCCTGCCGGTGTAATATGACACTTTGCGCCTCGATGATGGGCAAGCCGCCCAGTGCACTGCCAATTTCCACCCCGATGCGGGTGGGGTCTTCTGCCGCCATATTGAGCGCGGCGGCGTCTGCCGCCTGCCGTGTCGCTGCCAGCGCATACAGAATGAACCGGCTCAATCGGCGCGCCTCTTTCCGGCTGAGATAGCGGGTCGGGTCGAAATTTTTTACTTCGGCGGCAAGTTTGGTGGGAACGTCTGCCGTGTCAAAGCGGGTGATGCGGTCAACGCCGCACACACCGGCGGCAAAGCCGCGCCATGTGGATGCGGCATCGTTTCCCAGCGGCGACACTGCGCCCAATCCGGTGACGACCACCCGCCGGCGGTTCGTTGTGCCGTTAAAATATGTCATTCATTCGCCTCGATATGTTATGGGGTATATTAACGTTTGCCAGAATTCCGCATATCGTAGGGGCGGCTCGCGAGCCGCCCCTACCAAGACATTCGCCCATTTTTATGGCAGGGACAACCACTCAATTATGCCCTAATCATATTTCAACCGTTTTGTCCCGCGTCTCACCGCCGTTATGGTATTTACCAAAAATAACAGAATGGCAATCATATTAAGCAATCCACCCCATTTGCGCCATACAGGTAAAATTGCCAAATCGCCACCCACCCGCAACAACAGCGATATGTGCAGCAGTACCAAATGTGAATAGAACCGGTTGGTGTACGGTATCTCTTTGCCGAACACCGCCGGGAAAATTATCGGCGCGTGCCCGAAAATCATCGAAATGACAAATCCAATCAGCAACGAATGCAAAATGGCATCATAGCGCAACCCCGCAATCTGCCCGCCGTAGAGTATCGCCAATACGCCACTGACCATCAGCCAGAAATAACCGGCCAATAGCGCCGCCGCGATGAATTTCGACAGTCCTTCGGTTTTGATGGTGCGACGGGCAATATCGTACCGCATAAGCCACACGCCCATTAATAATACCCCCGCGCCGGCAATGCGCCCTCCCAGCGAAATATTGACCAGCGTGATGACCAATCCCAGCACATAAATCGCCGTAATGCCGATGAACATATTTTGCACTTTTGCCGACAGCTGCAAAACACGGCTCAATTCCAACCGTTCTCCGGCAACCGTCAGCAGCAAAAACCCCATCCACCAACCTGCCGCCAACGATACCGGTTTTCCAAAAAGTACCACCGTATTGCCCACCAGCCACAACACTGCCCCCACCGCCATCGTGCCGGTGTAAATTGCCGGTTGCATCTTTAAAATCAAGCCGAAAACCAGCACCAGCATAATGCTGCCCAAAACTATCAAAATTGTACCGATGATATTCGGCAAGCCCAGCAATAACGCCAATGCTCCCATTACGGTTAATGCAGGAGCGCTGAACGTCCATAGCCGGTTTAGCGCAATGGCACGTTCCATCCCGATAACCGTTCCCAGAAATCCGCTGACCATCAACGCGCCGTGGGACAAAATCCATTTGGATTGAATGGGGTTCCATGCCCAGCCGATGCGGATAACGCCTGCCCACATCGCCGCCAGCAGCGCCAGTGCCGCCAGCAATATCGCAAAAAACCGCATTCTTTTGGTGATGGTTGTTTGTTGCATGTAGCCCTCTATTTTGCTCGATAGTCATCGAATGTCATTCCCGCTTTCGCGGGGATCCATCTGTTTCCGCTGTGGATTCCGGATATTTTCCTGCGGGAAATTCCGGAATTACAGCCGATTTTGTCACGCCAAAGACGTGACCCACTTCTTTCTACTCTTCGGGATTTTTCATTTTTGCCCGCAAAAATTCCGCCACCCGCGCCGCCACTTCTTCCGCCGAAAGGTCATCGGTGGGCAGATATAAATCGGCGTGGGTGCGGGCGTGCCGCAACCGATGATTCAGCGCATTGAGCCGCGTCTGTCCCCACGAAATTTTTCTTCGATTGGCAAGGGTTGCCAGCGATGCGTCAAGATACACCAGCACATCGGTGGGGTTAATGCGCCGCCACATGTCAGGCACATACGAATGTTCCTGTGAGATGGCGCGAATGTTAAAATCATCGCGCAGGTTTTTTACCAGCGTTGATTTCCCCGCGCCACACGGTCCCACCACCCCGACCCGAAGCCGGTATTTGTCCATCACCGCTCACTCATAACGGAAATTCCACGTGCAACCGACGGGTGTTGTCTGCGTTTTCTTTGGGCAGTACCGCCGCCACCAGCACGCTGATGTCATCTAACGGGCGACCCTCATCAAGCGTTTGCGCCGCATCGTAAATAGCATCGGCGACGGTTTGCGCCGGGATGTTCCCGTTGGGGCAAATTTTGTGCAACAGGGCAGGCACATCCAGCGATTGCGAGTGGCGCGCGCCCGCCGAGAGCACGCCATCGGTAAACACCACCACCAGCAGCGGCGCTTCCAGCGGCAATTCGGTCACAATCGGTTTGGTATTGCGATAGATGCCTACTTGTGTCGATTCTTCCTCCAAAATGGTAACACCTTTGGGGCGAACGATGTATGTGGGGCAATGGCTGTTGCGTGACAGCACCAGGGTGCGGCTCACCATATCTACCGAAACGATGTTCAGGGTAGCGGAAACTTTTCCCTGCCGGTGAGTAACCAGATAATCGTGCGCGGCACGGGCGGCAGCGCCATCACGAACCCCTTCTGCCAGCAGTCCAATGGCTTTACGCGCCACCAAATTGCTGATGCGCTTGGCGCTTCGCCCGGAACGCTGCCCATCCACCAGCACAAACGACATACCACCCTGCGGGCGTTCTACCATTTCCAACGTATCGCCACTTTCGGCAGTGGCATATTTGTTTATTTTTGCAACGGCAACTTGTAAAATCACGAGTGTCTCCAATGGGTATGATTGCCTTCCGGCAGCTTGCATCTCCATTATAATTGCTCCATCGGTGCTGTCAACCGCGCCGACATCTTTCGGCATGCAAAAGGGCTGTCATCCCCAAGAATGACAGCCCGAAACACGACGTTTTTCGCGAGCATCGTGCGGTTTCAACCAAAAAATATTGCATCAATTTACGCGGGCAACCACAGGCGCGTGACATAATCGCCCATAACGAGTAATATGAACAGAAATAGCCAGAAAAACCCTGCCCCCGCATAAACCCATATTAGTTTTGAGCTGTAGCGCACATGCATAAAATAAAGGACAATCAGCACGGTTTTTGCAACGGCAATCCCCAAGGCAAGGGGTAGGTTCAACGCGCCGAAGTTACTGAACGCCACGACTACCGCCATCGCCAGTAACACTATCAAACTTAAATAGACAATAAAGTACGTTTTCACCGGAATAACGTGTTCGTGTAAATGTTGCATGGGATCCCCTTTATCCATGGCGGCTCACCAAATACAGCAGTGGGTACAAGAAAACCCACACAATATCAACCAAATGCCAATAAAGCCCCGTCATTTCTACCGGCGCATAATAATCCGGCGAAAATCGTTTTTTCCAGCCCAGATATGCTATGGCGCCGATGACAAAAATGCCGATGAGCACGTGCAAGGCGTGCAGAGCGGTCATTACAAAATACAACCCGAAAAACATTTCGATATGGTGAGCGTTTCCTGCGCCTTGCCACACAAAGTTGGGTCCGGGGACCAGATGGATTTGGAATTTCTGAGCATATTCAATCCCTTTAAGAACCAAAAACACAACTGCGAAGCCCATCGTTGCCAGCAAAAAGCCAATCATCCGTTTTATTTTGCCGAGCTGAATGGAGCGCACCGCCAGCGCCATGGTGAAACTGCTGGTTAACAGCACCCCGGTGTTGATGGTTGCCAGCACAATATCCAAATGGTTGCTGGCTTCGGCAAATGCTGCCGGATACGACCAGCGGTAAACCACGTAGGCGACAAACAGCCCGCCGAAAAACATCACTTCATTTACCAGAAATATCCACATTCCTAAATTATACGCTTGATGCTGTTGTCTGACATCATCAAACTGATGTGCGACAACACTACTGTGAATAGTGCT
>CAYZQQ010000023.1:0-18402 GCA_964480075.1 uncultured Anaerolineaceae bacterium | reverse complement strand
CCCCGGTTGAAAATGCTGGCAGCAGATATGCTGGAAACGATGCGAGATGCGAATGGCGTAGGGTTGGCGGGTCCGCAAATAGGGGTGATGCAGCGCATCTTTGTTGCTGAAATGCCGGAAGATGAAGAAGATGCCAACAGTGGAAAATGGTTTGTGATGGTCAACCCGGAAATTATAAAACGCTCTGAAGAAATGGAAGAGGGACAAGAGGGCTGTCTGTCAATTCCCGGATGGATTGGAATGGTCAATCGGCATCAGCGTATTAAAATTAGAGCCCAAACTGTCACCGGGAAACCTGTAAAAATGCAAGTTGACGGATTTTTGGCGCGTATATTCCAACATGAGAATGATCATTTGAATGGCGTGTTGTTTGTTGACCACATCTCCGATTCAGAAAAACTGTGGCGCATCGAATCTGAAGATGACGCCGAAGAAACCGTCATCGAAGGCATTAACGTGTTTGCCGTGTAGATTGTGGCGGAACAAATTTAACCGATTGGGGAATGGATGATGCTGCATCCGGCGCCAGTCGGTTCTTTTTTTGCTGTAAACTTGTGTGATAGTACATAAAATGTGGCGAATGTCTTTGGCACACGTGGTATCGGAAATGATATTTTTTACAGGATTATTTTGACACCAGTATTTTACCGTGATAGAATGAACAATCAAGTGACAGAAAGCCAATGTCACGTCAATAAAGAAAAGGATATTGGTAACGAGCGATGCCTGCAGACTATCTTCCTGTTTTGATAATGATTGTGGTAGCCGCCGGGTTTGCCCTGGTGGCACTGGTCGTCCCTTACTATCTGGGACCCCGGCATCCGAACGCCGTAAAATCTGACACGTATGAATCCGGCAAGCTGCCGTTTGGTGAGGCGCGCCGGCGCGTCCCCGTACATTACTATATGGTAGCGATGCTGTTTATGATGTTTGATATTGAAGTGGTATTCTTTTACCCGTGGGCAGTAATTTTCAGACAACTCAAGCTGTTTGGGTTGCTTGAAATGGGGGTTTTTGTGGCGATTCTGCTGATTGGGTATGGGTATATCTGGAAAAAAGGAGCGCTCGAATGGGATTAGATCTCAATCAAGAGTTTTCAATTACGCCAGCCGGGGGGAATGAAAAAGACGGAGCCATGGGGCTGGTGATGGCAAACCTGTCTGATCTGGTGGGGTGGGGGCGAAAATATTCGCTGCACCCCTTATTGTTTGGTCTGGCGTGTTGCGCCATCGAACAGATTTCGGCGGGCATGTCGCGGTTTGATATTTCTCGATTTGGCGCAGAGGTTTTTCGCGCCAGCCCCCGTCAGGCAGATTTGATTATCATTTCCGGACGGGTGAGCAATAAAATGGCGCCGGTAATTCGGCGGTTGTATGACCAAATGTTGGAACCCAAATGGGTTATCGCTATGGGCGATTGTGCCTCATGTGGCGGTCCTTTCAATAATTACGCCATCGTTCAAGGGGTGGACAAAATTATTCCGGTGGAGGTGTATGTGCCGGGATGCCCCCCGCGACCGGAGGCGTTATTTTATGCCATTATGCGCTTGCAGCAAAAAGTGCAAAAATTCGGTATTGGCGAACGAGAAGGCTAACGTCTTAACATTCATATCTTGTGTCGAGGACTGATGACTGACCTCACGTATGACAAACTAAAAGCAAATTTTCCCGATGCGGTGCAGGGGCAGGAAGAATTTCAGGGTGAAACAACCCTCACAATTGACGCCAAACAACTGCTGAAAGTAGCAAAATTTTTGCGGGATGACCCTGATTTGAAATACAACCTGCTGTTGGATGTGTATGGGGTGGATCGACAAAAACTGGCAAAATCTCCCCGCTTTGCCAGCACTTATGAGCTGTTTTCGGTGCCGTTTGGACGCTATGTGCGCCTGGATGTTCCATTGGCGGATGTGCCGGAAAATGGCAAAAAAGCGCTGCCGCAGGTTGATTCGGTGACCGGCGTGTGGTCAACCGCCAACTGGCTGGAGCGCGAAACGTATGACCTGATGGGATTTGAGTTTAAAGGGCATCCGTGGCTCCACCGAATTTTGCTGCCCCAAAACTGGGTGGGGCATCCATTGCGCAAAGATTACCCCATCGGCGGCGAACCGGTGTATTTTTCTGCCGACCGCGACAATCCCCGTTTTGCGCATTTGGGCAAGCAAATTATGGAAACGCCCACCTTCCACAGCGAAGTGGAGAATATGGATACCGATGGGCATTTGGTCATCAATATGGGTCCCCAGCATCCGGCGACGCACGGCGTGCTTCGATTGGCGGTGGAACTCGATGGCGAGCGCGTTATCAGTTGCAAACCGGAAGTGGGCTATCTGCACTCCGGGTTTGAAAAAACCGGGGAATCCATTCGGTATGAAAAATTCATTCCCTATTGCGACCGGCTCGATTACGTGGCGTCAATGAGCAATAATTTGGGGTATGTGATGGCGCTTGAAAAATTGATGGGCGTTGAAGCACCGCAGGACGCGCAATATGCCCGCGTGATTTTGACCGAATTGCAGCGCGTCGCCAGCCATTTGGTGTGGCTCGGCACCCATGCCATGGATGTCAGCGGCACCATTCACTCGTTGCTGATGTATGCGTTTTACTGGCGTGAGCAAATTTTGGATATTTTTGAAATGGTCTGCGGGGCGCGGATGACCACCAGCTATTTTGATGTCGGTGGATTGCGCTGGGCGTTGCCGGGCGCGTTTGAGGATGCTGTGCGGCATTTCTTGAAGGGTTTCCCGGAAGTGATGAAGGATTTTGAGGCGATGCTGACCGACAATCCGGTATGGCGCGGGCGGTTGGAGGGGGTGGGTGTATTGACCAAAGCGCAAGCCCTCGATTTGGGGGTGACCGGCCCGATGCTCCGTGCCGCCGGTGAACCGTTCGATTTGCGAAAGGTGAAACCGTATTCCAGTTACGACCAGTTCGACTTTGACATTCCCACCGCCACCGAAGCGGATAGTTTCGCGCGCTATAAAGTTCGCATGGCAGAGTTGTGGCAAAGTTTACGCATCATTGAACAAGGGCTAGAGAAGCTGGGGACGGGACCGCATAAAACCAATAATCGCAAAGTGGCACTGCCGCCGCGCGATGAAATTTCGACCAGCATGGAGGCGTTGATTCATCACTTCAAACTGGTGACCGAAGGCTTCAAGCCGCCGGTGGGGCGGGTGTATGGCATGATAGAAAATCCCAAAGGTGTTTTGGCATTCGGGCTCATTAGCGACGGTACAGCGGTGCCGCATCGCTTGCGGGTGCGAGGTCCATCATTTGTAAATTTGCAGGCGACCGATATTATGTCCCGGCAGGGATTATTATCTGATATTGTGACGGTCATCGGTTCCATTGATATTGTGTTGGGAGAAGTAGACCGCTAGCGCGGTTGGTAATGGCAAAAACTATTTTGACGTGGAGCTACCATGTGGTCTGATGCAGAACAACGAGAACTCGAAGAAATTTTGAAGAAATATCCGACAAAACGTTCGGCGCTGTTGCCCGCGCTGTATCTGGCGCAACGAGAGAAAAACTGGTTGGACAATGATGATATTGAAGCCGTGGCAGAAGCGCTGGAGGTTCCGGTGACCGATGTTCACGCCGTGGTGGGGTTTTACACCCTGTTTCGGCGCGAACCGACCGGAAAACATATGATTCACGTGTGTACCGACCTGCCCTGTGCGCTGCGCGGCGCGGAAGATTTCTATCATCGGCTGACACAGCGGTTGGAATTGCCGGACGAGGGCGGTACCACGGACGACGGATTGTTTACATTGGAAGCCGTGCCATGTTTGGCGGCGTGCGACAAAGCTCCGGTCTGCCAAATCGACTTGGATTATTACGAAAATTTGACCGACGATGTGATTGACACGGTGATTGCCCAGTTTCGTGCAGAAGCTCTGCAAGCGACCAAAGCATAAAGGTGCGTCAAATGGCGAATGATTATTTAAAGGAAAACATCCTGCTCCGTCACAAAGATATTCCCAATATCGGCGACATCGACGTGTATCTGTCCGATGGGGGATATCAGGGGTTGAAAAAAGCGTTGGAAACCATGGGACCCGCAGACGTTATCAATACCGTGAAAGCATCGGGATTGCGCGGACGGGGCGGCGCGGGTTTCCCCACGGGTGTCAAGTGGTCATTTATCCCCAAAGGGGCGAAAGATGTTTACATCGTCGTCAATGCAGACGAAAGTGAGCCCGGCACATTTAAAGACCGCGAATTAATGGAATATAACCCGCATCGCATTATTGAGGGTGCGGCGATTGCCGCTTATGCCGTCGGCGCGCATACCGTGTTTATTTACGGGCGCGGCGAATTTAGCGGTCCGTTTGTAACCCTGCAAAAAGCAGTTGACCAAGCTTATGAACGAGGAATGCTGGGCGAAAATACGATGGGTACCGATTATGCGCTTGATGTGCATTTGCATTTGGGCGCCGGAGCGTACATTTGCGGCGAAGAAACAGCGCTGTTGAATAGTCTTGAAGGCTATCGCGGGTATCCACGCTCGCGCCCGCCCTTTCCTGCTATTGAAGGGTTATATGCCAAACCGACCGTCATCAATAATGTAGAAACCATGGCAAATGTGCCGGGCATCATTGTGAACGGCGTGGAATGGTATCGTCAATTTGGCACCGAGAAAAGCGCGGGTACAAAAGTGTTCTGCCTCAGCGGGCATGTCAATCGCCCCGGAAATTACGAATTGCCGCTGGGGGTTCCCATTCGCTATTTAATTGAAGAATTGGGCGGCGGTGTGCCCAACGGCAAGCGCGTAAAAGCTGTGCTGCCCGCCGGTGAATCATCGTTGATGGTGCCGGAAAGCCAACTTGATACCCCGATGGATTATGAATCGATGGGGGCGATTGGCTCAATGCTGGGGTCTGCTTCCTTCATTGTAATGGATGAAACCGTGGATATTGTGTGGGCGGCAGAAAAAATGATCCATTTTTTTAAACACGAAAGCTGCGGCAAATGCAGCCCCTGCCGTGAAGGAACATACTGGTTATCAAATGTGTATCACCGCATTCGGTCGGGCGAAGGGTCAATGGAAGATATTGAACTACTGACCAAAATTGTAGAGCAAATATCCGGAAATACATTCTGCCCGTTGGGCGAATTTGCGACCAGCTCTGTAAAAGCCAGCCTTCTTCATTTCCGTCATGAATATGAACGGTATGTTGAAAAATAGGGTGCCGCAAGATATACAAAAGGAGTTGTAAAATGTCTGTTAATGTTTCTAATTTGTTGGGTAACGAAGCTGAATATTTGTTGGCATACGAATCAAAGGCGATTCCCAAAGAATCCTTACATTTACCGGGTCCCGATTTTGTTGACCGGGTGATGGCATCATCGGACCGACGAACGCCGGTGCTGCGCAATATGCAAACGTTGTTTAATCATGGACGATTGGGGGGGACGGGGTATCTTTCTATTTTGCCGGTTGACCAGGGGATAGAACACACCGCTGGCGCATCGTTTGCACCGAACCCCATTTATTTTGACCCCGAAAATATTGTGAAGTTGGCAATTGAAGGTGGCTGCAATGGCGTGGCTTCCACGTTGGGAGTTTTGGGGTCGGTTTCCCGAAAATATGCCCACAAAATTCCATTTATCCTAAAAATTAATCACAACGAATTGATGACCTATCCCACCAAATACGACCAAATTTTATTTGCATCAATTGACCAAGCCTTTGAATTGGGGGCGGTCGGCGTGGGCGCCACAATTTATTTTGGTTCACCGGAATCGAGCCGCCAAATTGTTGAAATTTCTGAAGCCTTCGCGTATGCGCACGAACTGGGATTGATGACCATTCTGTGGTCGTATCTGCGAAACAGTGCCTTCAAAAAAGACGGCACCGATTACCATGTTGCCGCCGACATGACCGGGCAAGCGAACCACCTCGGCGTGACCATCGAAGCCGACATCATCAAACAAAAACAGGCACAGAATAATGGGGGGTTCCCGGCAATAAAATTTGCCAAATATAGCGATAAAATGTACACCGATTTGGCGACCGACCACCCCATTGACTTAACCCGCTATCAGGTGGCGAATTGCTACATGGGGCGTGCCGGACTCATCAATTCCGGTGGCGCATCCGGCGGCAGCGACGATTTGGCGCAGGCGGTACGCACCGCCGTCATCAACAAACGCGCCGGCGGAATGGGTATGATTTCCGGGCGAAAAGCTTTCCAAAAACCAATGGCAGAAGGCGTAACGCTGCTAAACGCTATCCAAGATGTATATTCGGATAGCAATATTACGATTGCGTAAATAAAAACTACACGGCAGAAGGCAATGTACCGCCTTCTGCCGGAAAATATCTATCCCACGATATGGTCTTTTGATACCATGCGTTTTAGGAATAGCTTATGTCAGATTTGGTAACTCTCACAATAGATGGTGTGGAAGTCAGTGTTCCCAAAGGAACATTAATTGTAGAAGCCGCAAAACGGGCGGGAAACGAAATTCCGGTTTTCTGTTACCATTCGAAACTGGAATCCGTGGGGATGTGCCGCATGTGTCTGGTTACAGTCGGCACGCCCGTGCGCAATCGCCAAACCGGTGAATTTGAGGTTGATGATAGCGGCAATCAGATTATTCGTTTCTTTCCCAAACCGATGACCGCTTGCACCACCCCCGTTTCGCCGGGGATGGTGGTGGTGACGCAAAGCGAAGAATCCATCGCCGACCGGCGCGGCATTCTGGAATTTCTGCTCACCAGCCACCCGCTCGATTGTCCCATTTGCGACAAAGGCGGCGAATGCTCGTTGCAGGATTTGACGTATGCCTACGGTCCCGGCGTGTCGCACTTCCATTTGGAAGACAAACACCACGGTCCCAAAAAACAGCCGCTGGGCGATTTAATTTTCCTCGACACCGAGCGTTGCATTTTGTGCGCCCGGTGTGTGCGGTTCGAGGATGAAATTGCGGGCGACCACGTACTGGCAATTGACAATCGCGCCCGCGATTCGCGGATTGTCAGCCATTCCTCTCCTGTCTTTGACAGCAAATATTCCGGCAACACCACCGACATCTGCCCGGTGGGTGCGTTGACCACCACAGATTTTCGCTTTGGCGCACGCGCATGGGAAATGGAAAGCGTTCCCAGTGTGTGTAACTTGTGCGGCGCGGGCTGCAATACCGTACTCAATACGCGATTCGACGCTATTAAACGAGTGATGCCGCGCCAAAATGAAGCCGTCAACGAAATTTGGCTGTGCGACAAAGGGCGGTTCGGACATCACTTTAACGGCAGTCACAACCGGCTCACTGCGCCGCTCATCAAAAAGAACGGCGAATTTGTGGAAGCCAGTTGGGATGAAGCTCTGTCTCTGGTGGCGCGCAAACTTCAGCTTTCAAAAGAAAAAACCGGCGGTATTGCCGGAGCGCATCTTTCCAACGAGGATTTGTACCTTTTCCAGAAACTCTTCCGCCAAATGCTCGGCAGCAACAACATTGACCACCGCGTCGGGTTGAATGCCGGATTCGATGACACGCTGGCGCATCAAGTGGGCGCGGGCGTCGGCACCGACATCGGGCGGCTGAAGGGCGAATCGGCAATTTTGGTGATTGGCTCCGATTTGGATGAAGAATCGCCGATACTGTATCTGCGGGTGCGCGGTTCGGCGCGACACGGCGCCCATCTCATTAACGCCGGTGGGCGCTGGACGAAACTCGACAGCGTTGCCGAAAGCACGCTCCGCTATCGCTATGGTGCCGAAACCGCTTTCGCGTGGGGGCTGGTTGCCGCGGTGATTGATGAAGGGTTGGAAAATAAAAACTATCTTGCGGCGCATGTGGATGGGTTCGACTCGCTCATCGAGTCAATGAAAGCCTTTACGCCCGCGTATGCCGCCGAAATGTGCGGCGTGTCGGAAGACGACCTGCGGCAGGCGGCGCGTACTTTCGCCAAAGCCGAAAACGGACTGGCGCTGTACGGGCTGGAATCGGGCGGCGATGCGGGTTTGCAAGCTGCCATCCGTGCGCTGCTGCTGCTGACCGGGCATGCGGGCAAAGCCAACAACGGTGCGATTGCCGTATTGCCGCACGCCAACAGTCGCGGCGCGGCAGATTTGGGCATTGTGCCGCATCGTTTGCCGGGCTACCTGCCGGTATCCGGCGAGCCGGGATTGTCGGCGCGCGAAATGCTGTCGCCGGATGAACCGCTGCCCGCGCTGTATATCGCCGGGGCAGACCCCGCCGCCGAATCCGACCGCTATCGCGCTGCCATAGAAGCGACTGAATTTGTGGTGGTGCAGGATTTATTCCTGACCGAAACCGCCAAACTGGCAGATGTGGTTCTGCCCGCGCGCGGCACGGCAGAGCGCGACGGCAGTTTCACCAGTGTGGAACGCTGGGTGCAGGCTTTCGATAACGCCGTTTCTGCGCCGCCGCTGGTGTGGGCAGATTGGCTCATCTTCACCGCTGTTGCCGGAAAACTCGGCGCAGAATGGGCGTATGCTTCCGCGGATGGGGTGATGGCGGAAATCACGCAAACAGTGCCATTATATGCCGCAATGAATTTTGAAAATCTGACCGAACCTATTTCGTTGGAACGAAAAATGGCGCACTATATTTACAGCGGCACCAGTTTTACCGCCGACACGCGCGAAGGATTGCAGTGGCATTCGCTGGCAGAAGCCGACGACGCGAAATTGGCTGTCCAATTTGTCGAACCGGCGGCGGAAACGCTGGACGGTATGGTACTGGTCGCGCCGCGCGTGCTGTATGACGGTGGCACGCTCATCGCCCAAGCTGAAGGTATGGCGGCTCACATTCAGCCGCCGCACGCCGTAATATCCGGAAAAGACGCCGGACGGCTTGAAATTTCCAAAGGCGATCTGGTATCGCTGGCTGTGCCGGGTGTTTCGGTGACTGTGCCGGTGCAATTAAACGGGCTGGTACCCGCCGGCGTGGTACTGGTTCCCCGAAATTTGAGCGGCTTTCCCGCCGAAAAACTTCTTGGCAGCAACCGGCTTGTGTCGGTTGATATTGCCAACGTACCCGTTTCGGAGCTTGTCTGATGGACTGGATTCAATCCCTGTTAATCCCGTTGGTATACAGCGTAGTTTTGGTGGTGATATTGCTCACCGGATTTGCCTATTTGAGTTATGTCGAACGCAAGTTGGTGGCGCGGTTCACCATGAGGTTTGGTCCCAATCGCGCCGGTCCGTTTGGCTTGCTGCAACCATTGGCAGACGCGCTAAAAATGATGTTTAAAGAAGAACTGCTGCCCACGCACGCAGACAAATGGGTCTATTTGTTGGCGCCGTTGTTGGCAATTTCTACCGCCGTTATGGCATGGGCGGTCTTTCCTTTTGCCAGCCGTGGATTTTCGCTGGCGGGCTACACCATATCTCCCTTTATCGCCGATGTAAATGTGGGCTTGCTGTTTGTCGCTGCCATTACCGGCATTGGCGCGTATGCGGTCGTGTTGGCAGGGTGGTCATCCAACAATAAATATTCGCTGTTGGGCGCATTGCGCGCCGGCGCGCAATTGGTCAGTTATGAATTGCCGTTGGGATTGACACTGGTCGCCGTGATTCTGATGACCGGCACCATGAGTATGACCAGAATTATTCAATTTCAGGTTGACCATATATGGCTGATTGTGTGGCAGCCCATCGCGTTTATCATTTTTTTCATCGCCGGGTTGGCAGAATCGAATCGCTCGCCGTTTGATTTGCCCGAAACTGAAAACGAGTTGGTTTCCGGATATATCACCGAGTACGGCGGCATTCGGTTTGCGGCATTCTTTATGGGCGAATATATCCATGTCATTACCTTCAGCGCCCTCACGTCAATTCTTTTCCTGGGTGGATGGAGCGGTCCCGGCGCCGATAGTATTCCCTTTTTGGGATTGCTGTACTTCTTTATAAAAATTGCCGCAATGATTTTTACGGTAATTTGGGTGCGCGCCAGTGTGCCACGGGTGCGATATGACCAGTTGATGCGGTTTTGTTGGAAATTTTTGATGCCGCTGGCATTACTGAACCTGGTGGTCACGGCAATAATTATCGCACTGTAGGGAAAAAATCGGGTTGAATGGTGTAAAACTATGATTAAACAAATTTTTGGCGGAAGCTATCAAATATTGCGGGGGATGGGGGTCACGCTGAAATACCTTTTTCGGAAACCCGTGACCAACCAATTTCCCGATGAGCCGGTGAAAGTTTATCCGCGGTTCAGAGGGCGGCACGTTTTAAAACGCCACGACAACGGGCTGGAAAAATGTATCGGGTGTTCGTTGTGTGCGGCAGCGTGTCCCACGCAATGTATTCGGGTTGAAGCCGCCGAAAATACCGAAGAAAATCGGCGATCGCCGGGTGAGCGATATGCGGCAGTGTACGAAATAAATATGCTGCGCTGTATCTTCTGCGGCTATTGCGCCGAGGCTTGTCCCACCGGCGCCATTGTGCTGGAACACGATTTTGCTTTGGCGGAATATGATCGTTGGGATGCCATTTACACGCAGGAACGCTTGCTTGAGCCGCATAACCCAAAATATATTCAAATTCGGGATGATGAAGTTTTTGTGCCACAAGAAACTTGGCGCGTAACAAAATAATATGTGTCTCTCTGCGAAAAAACAAATCATAACTGTACAGGTTCGAAAAAAATAGCACACGGATTGTACGGATGATACAGATTTACGCAGATTAGTTTAACAGTCTCTTTAAAAATCAGTGAAAATCTGTATTATCTGCGTCATCTGCGTTCTATTTCGGTCTTGGTTGAATAATTATAACGAATCAAAACTAATAATTGGTACTGACTATGGAATCAATTCTATTCTTCATCTTTAGTGGGCTGGCGGTAATTGGGGCACTGGCGATGGTGTTTAATAAAAACGCTGTGCATAGCGCATTATTTTTGCTGTTGAGCATGAGTATGATTGCCGGATTGTATGTGTTGCTCAACGCCCAATTTATCGCAGTGGCGCAAATCATGGTGTATGCCGGGGCGATTGTGGTGCTCATTTTGTTTGTGGTGATGCTTTTGGGCGCGGAACTCGGCGAAAACATTCCACAGTGGCTCACGGTTCGCAACGGGGTGATGATACTGCTGGCGTTGATTTTCCTGACCATCAGCGGTACAGCGGTGTACGATTGGTTGTATAGCACCCAACCCGTTACCGGATATATTACCGACCAAATAATTGCCCGGCAGGGCAGTGCAGAATTGGTGGGGCAATCGCTTTTTACGCAGTATTTGTTGCCGTTTGAACTGGCTTCGATTTTGTTGCTGGTGGGTATTGTGGGGGTTGTTCTTTTGGGTGGCTGGCGGCTGGTGCAACATCGAGAAAGAGGTAAATAAGATGATTCCGACTTCGTGGTATTTATTGTTGGCAGCCATTCTTTTTTCCATCGGCGCCGGTGGCGTGATGCTGCGGCGAAATACGTTGGTCATTTTGATGTGTGTGGAATTGATGATGAACGCGGTAAATTTAACATTTGTCGCATTTTCACACGAATTAGGGTCTATGACCGGGCAAGTATTCGTGTTTATGATTATGACGGTCGCGGCGGTTGAAGCTGCGGTGGGGCTGGCAATTTTGGTGGAACTATTCCGCCAAACCCAGTCGGTGAACATTGACGATTTTGATTCGCTGAAAGGCTAATTGGAGCAATTATGACCAATCTAATCTGGCTGACAATTGCGTTACCTCTGTTGGGGGTTTTCATCAACGGTGTTTTCGGCAGAAAACTCGGTGAGAAAACCAACGGGTGGTTGGCAGTCGGCACTGTGGCAATATCTTTTCTGGTGGGATTACTCGTATTTTTACAGGTACCGCATTTACCCGACCATCAACAAACGGTTGACCTGTGGCGCTGGATAACCATTGGTGACTTTGACGTGCATTTCAGCCTGCTGGTTGACCCGCTGTCGATGATTATGACGCTGGTGGTCACCGGCGTAGGGTTGCTCATCCACATTTATGCCATCGGCTATATGCATGGCGACAAAGACGTGTCGCGGTTTTTTACGTATTTGAATCTGTTCATTGCCAGCATGCTCATTTTGGTACTCTCCGACAATTATCTGGGGCTGTATGTCGGCTGGGAGTTGGTGGGCGCTTGCAGTTACCTGCTCATCGGGTTCTGGTATTTCAAAGATTCGGCGGCAGATGCGGGCAAAAAAGCCTTTATCGTCAACCGTGTTGGCGATTTTGGCTTCGCGCTGGGGGTATTTCTCATTTGGACAACCTTCGGCACGCTGCAATATTCCGGCGTGTTTGAAGCCGCCGGTGGCGTTTCTACCGGGGTGATAACCGCCATTACCGCGTTGTTATTTGTCGGCGCCATCGGAAAAAGCGCGCAGTTGCCGCTGTACGTTTGGTTGCCCGATGCGATGGAAGGTCCCACGCCGGTGTCGGCGCTCATCCATGCGGCGACAATGGTCACCGCCGGGGTGTATATGATTGTCCGCAGTAATGTGCTGTATGCACTTGCCCCGCAAACCTCAATGGTGGTGGCAGCCATCGGCGGCGTGACAGCGCTGTATGCGGCAACCCTCGCGCTGGTGCAATTCGACTTGAAACGGGTGCTGGCATATTCCACCATTTCGCAACTGGGTTATATGGTGATGGCAGTCGGTGTCGGCGCGTATGCCAGCGGGATTTTCCACTTGGCGACCCACGCTTTTTTCAAAGCCCTGCTCTTTATGGCGGCGGGTTCGGTGATGCACGCCGCCAACGGGGTAATTGATATGCGCCGGCTGGGCGGCTTGAAAAATAAACTGCCCGTCACCTATTGGACATTCATCGTTGGCGGATTGGCGTTGGCGGGTTTTCCGCTGACGGCGGGATTCTTTTCCAAAGATGAAATTTTGGCAAAAACATTCGAAGCGAATATCTGGTTGTATGCCATCGGTGTGTTTACCGCTTTGCTGACCGCATTTTACACCTTCCGCGCCATTTTTATGACCTTCCACGGCGAATCGAAAGATGCGGAAGTGGCGGAACACCTGCATCACGAAACATCGGTCATGACCACCCCGCTCGTTATTTTGGCAATATTATCGGTGTTGGGCGGGCTGATGGGGCTGCCCAGCGGTTTCGGCTTGCCCAACTGGTTGGACGGCTGGCTGGGGCCGGTGTTTGAAACAATGCACCGGCTGGTTCCCGCCGAAGCGCACCATCTGGCGCTCGGCACGGAAGTTGGCTTGATGACCCTTTCCGGCACGCTGGTGATTTTGGGTATCGCGGCGGCAATGTGGGTGTATCTGCGCCAACCACAAATCGCCGAAAAAACCGCGCAATCGGCGGGATGGGGCTATAATTTGCTGGCGCACAAATATTATGTGGATGAAATTTACGATGCGCTGTTTGTCAATCCTGCCAAAGGATTGGGGCGCTTTTTGGCGAAAGTCATTGATATGGGCGTGATTGATGTGGTGCTGGTGGATGGTTCTGCCAAAACGGTTGGCTGGTTGGGGCGGATTGTGGCGCGCTGGCAAACCGGATATGTCCGCAATTATGTGGCTTCGATATTTGTGGGCGCAATTGTCATCGGCGCATATTTCTTTTTGCGGTAATTTATTTTGAATGTGAACCACATTTAAAAAACTGCACTTGATAAGGTTGTAACCATTATGAATCAACTTGGGTTTCCGTTAATTTCTGCTTTGCTGGTTGTGCCGTTGTTGGGCGCGGGGGTGCTGTTGTTCATCCCCAACGCGAAAGAAAAAGCAATAAAAACAACCACACTGGTTACCACGCTGATTGTGCTGGCAATGTCTTTGCCCCTGTATTTTTCATTCATCACGGGCGCCGGCTTCCAGTTTGAAGAAAATATCCCGTGGATCCCCAGTTGGGGCATCAACTATCACGTGGGCATCGATGGTATCAGTTTATTTATTGTGCTGTTGACCACCCTGCTGTCAACCATTGCGATACTCAGTTCATGGTCGGCAATCACCAAACAAATTAAGGCTTATACGGTGATGATGTTACTGATGGAAACAGCCATGATTGGCGTGTTTGTCTCGCTGGACCTGTTTCTCTTTTACGCCTTCTGGGAAGCGAGTCTCATCCCGATGGCATTACTCATCGGCATCTGGGGCGGCGACAAAAAAGTGTATGCCTCCGTAAAATTTGTGCTGTACACGTTTGTCGGCAGCACCCTGATGCTCGTCGCCACCATTGTGGTGTATCTGCACGCCGGTACCAGCGATTTGCCGACATTGCTCAATTCGGCGACATTGCCCGCAGGGACACAAATTTGGCTCTTCTTCGCCTTTGCGCTGGCGTTCGCCATTAAAGTACCGTTGTTCCCATTGCACACCTGGTTACCGGCGGCGCATGTGCAAGCGCCCACCGCCGGGTCGATTTTGCTGGCGGGAGTGTTGCTCAAAATGGGAACGTATGGCTATCTTCGATTCGCCAATCCGCTGTTTCCCGTTGGAATGGCATATTGGGCGCCCCTGCTATCGGTGCTGGCAATCATCGGGATTATATATGCCGCATTGGTGGCGCTGGTGCAGGAAGATGTAAAAAGTTTGGTGGCGTATTCTTCTGTGGCGCATATGGGGTTCATCATGCTGGGAATTTTTAGCGGTGGATTGCTGGGAACCAGCGGTGCGGTGTTGCAAATGGTCAATCACGGTTTGAGTACCGGGGCACTCTTTATGCTCATCGGCGTGTTGTATGAACGCCGTCACACGCGGTTGATGAAAGATTACGGCGGCATTTTAGTCAAAGTGCCGGTGTTCGGAGCGTTCTTTATGATTGCGATATTCTCCAGCGTGGGATTGCCGGGATTAAACGGATTCGTCGGCGAATTTACCATTTTGTTGGGCACATTTGCCCAGAACCGAATCTTCGCCGTATTTGCCACCGCCGGCATTGTGTTGGCGGCATGGTATCTGTTGACCGCCGTTCGCCGGGTGATGTTCGGTCCGTTCAATAAAGCCAACGAGCATTTAACCGATATGAATAGCCGCGAAGTTGTGGCGGCTCTGGTGTTGACCGTTTTCTTCTTCATTTTGGGCGTGTTCCCGAATTTGGTATTCGACAAAGTGAATCCGGACGTGCAAACACTGGTTAATGCCACGTCATCTCAAACAGCGCTGATGGTCAATCGATAGCGCATGAATTGTTGAAACAAACAAAAATTCATTGATGGTACAAAATTATGACTTCAATTGAAATTCCTGCATTGAACTTTGTCGCATTATTGCCCCTACTGATTGTTATCGGTACCGGCTTATTGGTGGTTGTGCTCGATTTATTTATCACCGAGAAAAAATCATTGGGCTGGTTGAGCCTCGTTGGGGTGATATTGGCTGCCGTGGTGGGGAATATGCAGCAGGGCATTGTCGGGTTTGACCCCGCGTTTCAAAACGTGGCAATTTCTGATGGATATACAAATTTCTACAATTTGATTTTTCTCATCACCGCGGCATTATCCATTTTGGTGGCGTTGGGGTATTTGGGGCGTGTGGGGCTGCAAAAAGGCGAATATTACGCGCTACTGTTATTTGCTACCAGTGGCATGATGGTAATGGGAATGGCAACCGACTTGATGGTTGTGTTCATCGGGCTGGAAACCATGTCCATCGCACTGTATATCATGTCCGCACTGAACCGCCACTCGCGCCCGTCCGGTGAAGCGGGCATCAAATACTTTTTGATGGGGGCATTCGCATCCGCGTTTTTGCTGTATGGTATGGCGCTCACTTATGGCGCAACGGGCAGCACCAACTTTGCAACGATTGCTTCGGTGCTGACGGCGGGAAGTATCGCGCCGATGGCGATGCTCGGCTTGGGATTGATGCTGGTTGGGTTTGCGTTCAAAGTGGCGGCGGTGCCTTTCCAGTGGTGGACGCCCGATGTGTACCACGGTGCGCCCACTGCCGTAACGACATTTATGTCGGTGGGGGCAAAAGCCGCCGGGTTTGCCACATTAATGCGATTGCTGATGGTTTCATTCCCCGCATCTACCGCCGATTGGCAATTAGCTATCGCTGTGCTTGCCGTGCTGACCATGACGCTGGGGAACGTGGCGGCATTGGCGCAAAAAGACGTAAAACGGATGCTGGCATATTCCAGCATCGCCCACGCCGGATATCTGCTGGTTGGTGTGGCTGCCGGAACAACCGAAGGCGTTCGTTCGGTGTTATTTTATCTGATGATTTATGCTTTTATGAATATTGGCGCGTTTGCCGTGGTGGGGGTGCTGGAGAAAAAAGATGCCGTCGGCACCAAACTTGCTGAATATGCCGGACTGTCAACGCGCAACCCGTGGCTTGCCGCTGCGATGATGATTTTTCTGTTCTCTCTGACCGGATTTCCACCGTTGGCGGGTTTCTGGGGAAAATTTTACCTGTTCCGCGCCGCAGTGAACGCCGATTTAACGTGGCTGGCGGTGGTGGCGGTCATCAACAGTGGAATCGCCGCATTCTACTATTTGGGGGTGGTGGTACAAATGTACATGAGACCCGCTGAAGATGGTGCGTCCCACCCCTCTACCCAACTGGCAACCCGAATGGCGCTGGGTACCGCGGCAATTGCAATTATCGTTATCGGCTTGATACCGGCACCGATTGTTGATATGGTGGCAAATAGCTTATTCGGTTAGCCCATTTTTTAAGTCTGCAAAAGAGTGAGACACACCGGCCTCACTCTTTTTTCTTTAAACCGATATACAAATTTGACATAGAACGAGTGTTCGTGGTAGAATATGTGTGCTAGCCATAGATATGTGGCTGCACTGGACGAAGGCTAAAAGGAGGTATCATGAGTTTATCAGCGCGTCAGGAAAAAATATTGGAATGCATCGAAATGTACATTGAGCGTTCAGGATATCCGCCGACCATTCGTGAAATTGGGGAATATGTGGGTATATCATCCACGTCGGTGGTAAATTATAACCTAAACGTGTTGCAGCGTGACGGGCATATCTATCGTGATAAAACCGTTTCGCGTGGATTGCGGTTGGCTAATCGTCAGCCACAGCAAGTGTCACTGCGCACCATTACCGTGCCGTTATTGGGGCATATCGCCGCCGGGCTGCCCATTGACGTGCCTGATGGTGCATACACGCCCGATGATGTGATCGAAGTGCCGCGTGATCTGGTTCCCGATGGAAAAGTATTTGCCCTGAAAGTAAAAGGGACATCAATGATTGATGCATTGATTAATGATGGCGACACCGTCATCATGAAACCGACTGTTACCGCCCATAATGGTGAAATGGTGGCTGTATGGCTCACCGACCGCGATGAAACCACCCTGAAACGTTTTTACAATGAGGGCAACCGGGTTCGCTTGCAACCCGAAAACTCCACTATGGAGCCAATTTATGTCGAGCCCGGTGTGGTGCAGGTGCAGGGGAAAGTTGTTGCCGTGGTGCGAACCGTCAACTAAAAACCAATATTTATGTAACCCGTGGGGATGAGCATCGCTCATCCCCTTTCCTGTTTAAAAACTGTTGAATGATTTGACACGTGGTTTTTTGTCATTATAATTTAGGCGAGGCTAAATATTTTCACGTTGCAATTTTTTGGGGAAACTTGAATATGGAAAATCAGTTACCGATATATGCGATTGTATTTATAGGCGGAATCGTCGCCGCATTCGGTATTTTGTGGGCAATGCGAGTGTTTGCCCGGCGGCAGCGAAACGAACGAACAAACCGTATTCTCATCGAAGATGTTTTGAAACATTTTTATCAGTGTGAAACAGAGCAGGAAATACCAATTGCGCAAAGTGTCGCCGGGGTGTTGCGCGTGACGGTTGGTGAAGCCACGAAGGTGATGACCGAGATGCAACGGTACGGATTGATTGCCAACATTAAAAATAACTGGCAGTTAACCGAACAGGGGCGGAATTATGCACTGCAAGTGATTCGTGCGCACCGTTTATGGGAACGCTATCTGGCTGACAGAACAGGATTCCCGGAGAGTCAGTGGCACGAAATATCAGATAGACAGGAACACCAACTGTCACCGGATGAAACAAATGCGTTGGCGGCAAAACTGGGACATCCCCGCTACGACCCCCACGGCGACCCCATCCCCACTGCCGATGGCACGCTGGCGGCGCCGGTGCGACACCCGCTCACCACATTTCCCGTGGGACAAGCGGCGCAAGTGGTGCATTTGGAAGATGAACCGCTGGCAATCTACCAACAATTGGGGGCAAAAGATATTCATTTGAGGACAATCTTTCGGCTGATTGAGCGCACGCCCGCCGGGGTAACGGTATTGATGCCCTCACGGAAGAAAATTATCCTGAATTCGGCGCAAGCGGCAAATGTGTCAGTTGTACCGGCGATGGAAGAAGATATGTCACGCCCGGAACCGTCTATTCCACTGTCGAATTTAAAGCCCGGAGATGCCGGACGGGTGATAAATATTTCTCCTGCCGCCAGAGGGGTTGAACGGCGGCGAA
>CAYZQQ010000022.1:0-18803 GCA_964480075.1 uncultured Anaerolineaceae bacterium | reverse complement strand
CAGAATGATGCCGCCGAGCGCGACAACGCCACCAGCCCCTTCGCGGCGAATACCGCCCCGCGACTCACCCTTGCCGCCGACCCGACCGCCACCGCACCCAATGGCGACACGGGCGTTTTCGCCGCGCCGGGCACACACCTCACTTTCGATATTTCGCTCTATAATTCCGGTCTCGACCCCGTCACTCAGACATTGACCCTTTGCCTGCCCGATTTTATGACCCACGCGACCTATCCCGTCGCCCTCAGTGGTGACCGCACCCCCGCCACCGAAGGCACAAGCGATTGCGCCGAAGGTCGGTCGTGGAATTTTACCACCGACCCACTTCTGCGATTCGAGACTGTCACCGCCACTATCACCGCCGATATTAATGCCACACTCGGCGTATCGGCACTGTCCACCGCGACACTCACCTTGCCCTATCCAATGATTGACGGCAGTGATTCGGTCAGCACACAAATGAAAATTACCGCTGATGCGGAAAACCCTGCCATCAGCATTTCTGCGCCCGCCGATGGCGCACTGCTCGGCAACGGCACCACCGATTACGTCATCGGCGGTTCGGCAAGCGATGATTCGAGCTGGATTGACCATGTAGAAATCGACTTGCCCGCCGGTGCGGGAACCGTTACCACCAATGAGAATAATCCGTGGGCATACACTTGGCATCTGCCCGCCGATGGCGTTTACACCCTCACCGCCCGCGCGGTTGATTTTGTGGGGCGCACCGCCACCGACAGCGTTTCGGTGCGGGTGGACAACACGGCTCCCACCGCCGATACCGATTTGACGGACGGCGCGGCAATCTCCGGCGATACGGGCGGCGATGTCATTACCGTCACGCTGGCCGGCACGGCGAATGACAACCTTTCGGGCTTGGTGTGGGTGCAAATTCGCACCGATGCCGCGCCGTGGCGCACCGTGTGGGACGATACGGGCTATCTCACTACCACCACTTGGTCGGCGGATTGGATTTTGCCCAATAACGAATCGGCGCAAGGCGAACACAAGGTTGCCGTGCGTGCCATTGACCGCGCGGGAAATATGGGTGCGGCAACCGAGCATACTATCATTGTCGATGTGTTGCCGCCCACCGATGAACTGACCGACCACTCTTTTAGCGCGGAACCCGTGCCGTATCTGCAAGCGGGACAACCCTACACTTTCACCGGCTCGGCAAATGATGTGGGTAACGCACCCGTTTCGCCCAATCCGAAGGAATTGGTTGGCCAGCGTGCCAGTGTGGATGATGCCACCGTCTGGGTGGGGCTTTCGCCGCTGGACGATAATCAAGCGGGTGTTTTCGCCGTGTGGGTGGGCGATTTCAACGGCGACCGTATGACCGATTATCTCATCGGCTTGCCCGCCGCCGAGAACGGTCGCGGACGGGTCACGCTGATGAGTGGCCACGCGGGTGATTTCCCCTTGCCACCCACCGCCGAAGATTTGGCGGAGAGTCGCACCTCATTTATCGGCACAAGCGGTGCGGGTATCGGTGACGCGATAGCCCCGGCGGGGGACGTGAACGGCGATGGTTTCGCCGATTTACTCATCGGCGACAGCCATAATAACAAAACATTCATCGTCTTTGGAAACGCGCTTTCGCTGGGGCAAGATTTGACGTTAAGCGATGGCGCACCTGTGGCGTGGAGCGAAATTGTCCCGCCCACCGGCGGCAATTTTGGCGATAAACCGGCGGGCGCGGGCGATGTGAACGGCGATGGCTTGGCGGATATTTTGCTCGCCGATACTGCCGCCGCCGCAGTTTATTTGCAACTGGGCACAGTGGGCGCGTGGGCGGATACCATCGACCCCGCCGAAACCGCCGCTGTGAAAATTGACGTGAGCGCGGGCGGCACCCCGCTGGCGATTGTCGGCGATATGGACGGCGATAATAAAGCCGAATTTGCGTTGGCAGATGGCAACACCGTCTACCTTTTTGCGGGCGATAATTTTGGCGCAGGCAATGGTTCGCCCAACCAAAACCTTGCGCTCGGCGATGCGATGGCGACCTTCACCGGCGAAACCGCTCGCCCCGATATTGTCGCTTTGGGCGATGTGAACGGTGACGGGCTGGCAGATTTCGCCTTCAAAAACGGCAGTGCGCCCACCTTCGTTTTGGGCGATGGCGGACGCAATTTTGTCACCCAACGCATCAATCGTTCTCCCGCCGCTGATGGCTTCATCGCCGCTGTGGGCGATGTGACCGGCGACAGTAAAACGGATATTTTACTGGGCAATAGCGCGGGCGATGCATTCCTCATTTCCGGCGCAGATTTAGGCGGCACGCAAGCTACCCTGTCCGATGTGCAAGCGGGGGCATCAGTGCCGTATCTTGGCGGGGCAGATGTGAACAGCGATGGCGCGGATGATTTGCTCCTTATCCCCTCTGCCGATGCGCGGACGAACAGCACCGCCCGCACGCTTTTCGGCGAAACCGCACGCCTCAACCCCGAAACTTTGCTCCTCACCACTGCCGAAACGCCCCTCGCGCCGCCGACCACTTTCGCCGCGCGAGCCGCCGCATCCACCCTGACCGTGGACGATGACGGCTGTTCAGGTTGTTTCACCGACATTCAATCGGCAGTGGATGCCGCCGTTGCGGGCGATACCATCGCCGTGCAAGCGGGCGGCTATCCCGCCTTCACCATCAGCGGCAAAAATAATCTCACCCTGCGTGGTGTGAATCCCGATTTGGTTTTTGTGAATGGCGACGGCGGCGATTTCGCCGTCAAATTGCAAAACGCCGATGGCATTCGGCTGGAAAATCTCACCCTGCGAAATGCTGATGCCGGTATTTCGCTGGTTGACGCGGGTACGGACACTGCGCCGGTGGTGGTCAGCGGTACGCTGATTTACGGGGTGACAACTCACGCCATTTCGATGAATCGCACCAGCACCATCAGTGTGAGTCACAGCACCCTCGCGGCAAATGACACCCATATCGGCGTGACGGGCAACCCCGACCCCGCGTTTGAGCAAACGTGGACGACCCTTTCTACCGATGCCCGCACGGCGGCAGTCGATGGCGGCATGGTCGCTACGGCGGACGGCGTGTGGATTCTTTCGGGGACGGAACGGGAAGACCTTTACCGTTATGTACCGCAAAGCGATGCGTGGACAGCCATCCACAATGCCACTTACGGGAACAATGTTGCATTGACCGCCACGCCCAACGGCGATTTATGGTCACTTCGCGCCGATGCGTGGGGTGGGTTTGACGGCACGGTGGAAGCGATACTTTATATCAGCGACAACGAAATTTACGCCGGTGGTAATTTCCACACGGTGGGCGGCCATCCCGCCGATTATATTGCTCGCTGGGATGGCTCGGCGTGGCACGCGCTGAATGACGGTGCGGCGAAACCTGCCAGCACGGTACACGTCATCGAACGATACAGTGACGGCAGTATTTTGGTCGGCACGGATTTGGCACTGCTGAAATATGACGGCAGTTGGTACAATTTGGGTAACACGGATGATGGTGGCGTGTATGCCATCGCCGAGGACACTTATCAAAATGACGGCGATATTTATGTCGGCGGCACATTCGGCTCGATTGGCGGAAAATCTGCCAATGCAATTGCTAAACGTGATGCCAACGGCACGTGGCATTATATTGGCGGCGGTAGTCAACAAAGTGCCGGCTGTAATGGCATTCAATGGCTTGACCATGACGCAAACGGTGTTTTCGCTATGACCGTATGGGGCAATGACTTACTCTTTGGCGGTAATTTCGGCGCGGTGATGGCAAGTTGTGGAGGTGCTTATTCTTATGATAATGTTGCAAAAGTCTATTTGAGCGGACAAGACCAAGACCAATTCCAGTGGGGCGGGAGCAACGATTACTTTAACTATCACAGCGACACCGTTTTCGCAATGCAAGTCGTCAACAGCAACAAAGTGCTATTGGCGGGTGACATTGATTGCGCCGATTATGATTATAGTAGTCCGGCCCATTGTGTGACCCCAGCCGATGAAATGGTCATTCTCAACCAAGCCACCCATCATTTTGATACCCCCGCTTTCCTCAAAGCCAATGCCAATGTGCATGCCTTTGCCATTGACGGTTCTTACCTTTATATCGGTGGTGATTTTACGCAAGTGGGCGATGATGCAAAACCCGCGAATCGCATTGCGCGTTACAGCGATTTCCCCAACGAAGACGGCTACTGGGACCAAGTTGATACGGGCGTTGATGACGGCACAGTTTACGCGCTGGCAGAAAATAATTACGAGCTTTATCTTGGGGGCAACTTTACCCAAATCAACAATGCGGCGGCGCAATCGTTCTCTTACTTTGATGGCAGTACCTTCTCTCGACAACGACTTTATTACTACGACATTGGCGGGGGTTGGCATCAATGGTGGTACGGCTTGCCTACTTTGCTGGGTGCGGGCGCGACATTTGCCGCCGCCTCTGCCGATACCCTTTACGCGCTGACAGGCGATGGCGCAACTTTCTACCAATACGATATTCCGGCGCACACATGGACACAACGCACCGACTTGCCCGTTTCGGCGGGCGCGGGCACCTCGCTTTTATGGCGCGATGGCTATCTTTACGCGCTGGCAGGCAACGATAGCAACCATTTCTATCGCTATAATCCCGCCACCGATGGCTGGTCGGCAATGGCGAACGCGCCCTTCAGCGTGGGCGCGGGGGCGCAACTCGCCACCACAGACGGCGATTGGCTTTACGCCACTGCGGGCGGCAACGGCACGCCTTTCGCCCGTTATCACGTGGCGCACAATGAATGGGAAAGTTTAACCGCAAACGATACACTGTCATCGGTGGCGGCGGGCGGTGGACTCAGCGGTTATGGCAACGCGCTTTACGGCCTCCCCGGTGATGATACCGCCGAATTGTGGGAATTCTCGTTTGTGGGCGCATCACCGCAAAAAATATGGCTGGAAAATGTTGCTTTTGTCGCGCCGAACAGTGCCGCCACCGCCGACTGGGTTTCGGTGGACGGCGAATCACCCTACGATTTTACCCGCCAGCCGGATGATTTCGGCATTTACGGGGCGGATAATGTGTGGTTTGGCGACAATGGCATAACGTGGTCACCCGCTCCCGATACAGCTCCGCCCTTAACAAACAGTCAAATCCAAACCTTTGCCGATGTGGCAATGTCCGATACGGCATATCACGATTATCATCTGAACACTGCCGGGATGAATGCGGGCTATCACACCTTCACCGTCACCGAAACGGTGGTCAGCGCAGGTGACAGCATTCAAGCCGCCATTGATGGCGGGGCGCGGCGAGTCATTGTCCGTCCGGGCGTGTATCAGGAAAATATTACCCTGCCGAGCGGGGTCGAATTGATTGGCTCCGGCGCGGATAACACCATCATTCAACCGCCCGCATCCTCTGCCGATTGGCTCATCAGTGCTGAAGGCATTGTGCATAGCAGTATCAATGGCATCGCGCTGGACGGCAATGGGCAAGCCGTGACCGGCATTCGCGCCGATAACAACGCCGAATATCTGCTGGGACAGCGATTGCTCATCAAAAATACCGATACCGCCATTGCCGCCGCAGATTCGCGCACCGATTTGGAATTGCGCAATTTGAATATCGTCAAAAATATGGCGGGCATTGCCGCTACAAATTGCGCTCCCATCGACGCGCGCAACACCATTTTCGCCTTTAACACAGGCACGGCACTGGCATACGAATCGTGCGCCGAGCCGCAATCGCATCAATATAATCTCTATTGGGAAAACGGCACCGATATTTCGCCCGCCGAACCGGGCGCGGCGGAGCTTTTCCTCAACCCGCTTTTCCGCAACCTCGCCGCCGATGATTTCCGCACTGCCGATGCGTCGCCGGTGGTGGACGCGGGCAACCCACTCGACCCCGCGCCACCCGGTACGGGTCAGCGCGTGGACATCGGTTATCTGGAGCAAGGTCGCGCCGCGCTTTACGTGGATGACGATTATTGCCAAACCTGTCTCAACGATGGACTTTCGTGGGGTGTCGATGCCTTTGTCGATGTACAATCGGCCTTGAATCAAGCCGCCGAAAATCTGCAATATTACGATGACCCCGCCGCCGCAAATTACACCATCGGCGTGGGCGCGGGCGATTACGGTGCGGCGGATATGCCAAGCTACGTGCGGCTTATCGGTACGGATGCGGCGGACGTTTTCATCACCGGCACCGATTTCGGTGTGCGATTTAATGGCGTGACGCACGCCGAAGTACAGAATACAACCATCGAATGCACGGCGTGCGCCGCCGTCAGCGGTATCATTTCGGTGACAAATACATCCAATGCCATTACCATCACTCGCAATATCGTCTTCAAAGATGCCGATACGTATTCCGTCAGCGATGGCGTTGTCTTTGACAAACAATCCAGCGGCAAGGTCACTTTCAACACATTTATAGCTAACAATTGCGACGATACTAACACCAGCGATGGCATTGTCGCACGAGACGCGGGAACGTGGATTGGCGTAACCAATAACATTTTGAATCCATCATCGACTTATGGTTTTTACTACGCTTTGCACACCCTGAACAACGGTTCCATCTTTGAAGATTACAATGATTTTAGCAAAACTATATGGCACACCCATCTCTTTCATGATGGAGAAGAAGGGTCTGGTATAGAACAAACTATTTCCGAAAATGACATTGAGGATTCCCAATACATCCATACATTTGTAGATTCTACCCATCGAGATTACCGCCTGAGCCAAGCCTCACCCGCCATTGATACCGCCGACCCCGTTGAAACCGTCCCCCCCGGTGGCGGGCGCATCGCCGATATGGGCTACTGGGAATACCGCGAGCCGTTGGCGGCGCAAGCCACTATTTTGCTAGGGCGATTCGATCGCTCGACCGCGCTGGGTAATTCGGGCGTGCAAAGCGTGGAGTTTGGCGTGAGTCAAGTATCGGATGCCACCAGCCCCGTCACCGACACCGAACCTTCGACGTGGCAAAACGTATCGCTGGATTCGGCGGGCGCAACCCAATCGTATTGGGATTACAACTTCACCCCCGCCACCGAAGGCTATTATCGACTTTACAGCCGCGCCACCGATATGGTAGGCAACGCCGAAACGGATGACCGCACATGGTACAGCGGCGCATTTATCGCCGATGGCACACCGCCGGTTATCACACTGACTCTGCCTGCCAATGGTGCGAGTGTGGCCTCACCGCTGGAATTACGCGCCGAAGTGAGCGATTTCAACGCCGGACTCTTCACCGTAGACAATTTCAATTTCAACGTGGATGGCACCGACCGCACCGCCAAATGGGCGTTGGTGCCGTGGGACGAATCGAGCGGGCAAGCGCGTATTTTCCGCACTTGGCTGACGATGACCACCGGCACACACAGCGTTTTTGCCGCCGCCATCGACTTGGCGGGCAACAGTGTGCAAAGCGCATCCGCCGCCATCACCGTGACGACGCAATCACCCATTGACATTCTCGCGCCGACGCTGGTCATCACCGCGCCCACCGGCGCGGCGTTGGTCAGTCGAAAAACTATCACGTTTGCGGGAACCGTCACCGATACCGTCAGTGGTGTGCTGGGGGTGGAAGTCAGTTTGGACAACGGGTTGACGTGGACTCCCGCCGACCGCACCGGCGACCGGTGGCAATATGTGTGGGAATCGGATAGTGAGCAAGATTACGTCAGCTATCCCGCGCAAATCCGCGCCACCGACCGCGCCGGAAATGTCATCACCGAGCCGCTGACGGTCGCCATTGACGACACCGCGCCGCTGGTGCCGCCGGTCACATTCAGCGACCCGCCCGGTACACATTACGATATTTTTACCGATTTGCACATCGAATGGGGCAAGCCGTTAGACGGCAGTGGGCAAGCTGTGGTACTTTTGGCGGTTGACCGTATTAGCAATACCATACCGATAACGCCAATGCTCACCGGAGTCTATTCTGTCACTGCGCCGCTTGACCGCGCGGGCGATTGGTATGTTCATCTGGCCGGAAAAGACACGATGGGCAATCAATTTGTGCGCCATTTTGGGCCTTGGCATGTCGGCAACGCCGCCGATTATCTGGCCAATCTCGCCGACCGCCGCCAAACCATCATCACGGATGGGAAGATTGACCAAGACGATGGCGAATGGCTGGCCGGTGAATTGTTGGATGATTATGAAGCTGTTTTGCCACGTCCCACCGCAGAGGACATCGAAAATCCGCAAGAATTTTTCTTCACCTTTGCGGGCGATGCGCTTTATTTGGGATGGCGCGGCGCGTGGTGGGCACTTGACGGCACACTGTGGGCATTCTTCAAAACGAACAGCCTTAGCGGTGATACCACCCCGCCGATGATTCAACCGACCTTACCTTTTTCCGCAAATATCGGCATTGAAATTAGCAGTCCCGTCACCGGCACGCTATGGACGTTCGATGGCGCAAACTGGGCAAGCGACCCCGGCGCACTAGACTTTACGCAGGGTGACAACGGCGACACCGAAGCCCGTATCCCCATCGACTTGACCGCCGTGAATGATTTACAGGTGATTGCCTTTGCCACCAGCCCCAACGATGGCAAACCCTGGGCGGTTTTCCCTTCTACCAACGGCATTGACGGCCTGTGGACAGAAGCCTTTATTTGGCGCGATGTCCTCTCTACCACCTTCACAAACATACAACCGCACTTGCGCGGCGTGACCATGAATTTGCAGAATATTTCCATCATGGGGCAACAAGCCCCTATGGCCGCTTACGGTGCGGGTGACGTGCTGACCGATGTTTTCCGCATTACCAATTACGAAAGTTTCACCGTGCCGAATGTTACCCTTGATTTAACCGGCACCGGCGTTTCACAATATCTGGGTGCAACGGGCGCAACCTGTCGCAGTTGTCCGGCGGGCGCATCGGCGTGGACGCTGGGCATCGACCAAATGCCGCCCGGCGCATCGCAAATTATCACCGTGACACGGCAACTCGCCACCAATTTAGGCACCTTGGCGACTGTCACCGGCACGGTTTCATTGCATCTTGCCCAATTCAATCCGCCGACAAACACGCTGAAACTATTGTCAGATTTCGCCGCGCCCATCTCTTCTTCTCGGCGAATTGATACCCTGCCGCCGCAGATTACCGCCTTGCCGCCCGATGGGTCGCTGATTGCCCCCGGCACACAAACCCTCTTCGGCTCTGCCACTGACGGCAAGGGCGCGGGCATCAGCTTTATCGAATATCGGTTGGGCGATACCGACCCGTGGCAGTTTGCCACCGGCAAACAATTTTGGACGGGGAATATCACCATTCCATCCGGTGTGCCGACTGTCACTTTGCAAACGCGGGCATACGACATTTACAATAACTTTAGCGTACAATCGGTACTTTTACGGGTGGATGCCACCCCGCCCACCGTGACGCTCACCCTGCCCACCCAGCCGATTTCCGGCACAACGCGGGTGATTACCGGCACGGCGACCGATTTTCTGGGGCAGGTTGATAACGTGAATTTACAATTTGGGGACCATACCGCCGCTTGGCAATCGACATTCTTGGCGATGCCGGGGGCATTGGGTTTCCAACGCTGGAATCACGAATGGACACTGCCCGATACCGATTGCACCGCCATCCCCGTGCGGGCGCAAGCCACCGACAGCGTGGGCAATCAATCCGCGCCCGTCACGGGGACGGTCACGGTGGACAATATCGCGCCGCAAATGACAGTAGCCGGTGGTTCGCACAGCGTACCCGTAACCGACACCGAGCAGCTCGCGCTGACGGGGGGTATCACCGATGGCTGTGGCGTGGCGGCACTGACGGCGGAAATCGCGCCGCCGGGCGGCGGTACGGTTGTCACCCGCACAGCGACCATCAGCGGCACAAGTTGGCAACTGCGCGGCACGTTTGACATCACCGGCAGTTACGCCATCACGCTGACCGCCCGCGACCCACTCGGCAATCGCTCGCAGGCAGTCACATCGGTCACGGCGGGACATTTCTCGCTATACCTGCCGCTCATTTTCAAGAATTACACTCCGGTGGCGGTCAATCACGCCCCCGTGGCGGTGAATGATGCCGCCATCACGCTGGCGGATGTGCCGGTGTCGATGGATGTGCTGGCAAACGACGCCGATACCGACGGCGATCCGCTGACCATCACTCGTGTGGGAACACCGGCGCACGGTGCGACGGCGGGGGTGCAATCGTCCATTGTTTACACACCAACCGCCGCTTTCACCGGCACAGATATTTTTACCTATGCCATCAGCGACGGCTCGCTGACCGATACCGCCACCGTGACCGTGACCGTCAATCCCGCCCGGCGGCTCTATTTGCCGCTGATAATGCGCTGATTGGCAGCCCGTCACCCCGGCGATGTGTGAACTGCTCGGGATGGGCAACAACGAAACCGTTGTTGATGTGCTGGACGGTCTCGACGCACCGTTCACTATTGACCCGGACGGGCAGATGCTGGTTGACCCGGACGCGCTCGGCTTACCTGACATCTACGGTGAGGGTACGGTACAGCTGCGTCCATCACGCCGCACTATGCGCGACCATGCCCCGTCATGCGGCAACCCGTTGGGGTGGGGGATGACACCCCAACCCCAACCCGGTGTTTTCGCGCTTTTTTGGGGGGGAGAGCGGTTGGGAATGGTAGGGGAGTCGGTTTTGGCATTTGAATATCTGTAAAAAATAAAGAATCCCCGAAAGGTCGTGTCATAATAAGCGTGCCGTCATCCCCAAAGCCATTCACATTATTTTGACACGACACCAAAAATAGCGGGAAGCGCGGAAATTGAACGTATGCCGGGGCGCTATACCGGTCAGCATAAAGTAGTGATGCAATAACCAAACGCACATATTTGGCACGGATATGTTATTTTGCAGAACGGAATCATTCACCGATGTCTTCGTTCCACAACTCCGGTTTTTCACGAATAAAATCAGTCATCATTTGGATGCAGGTTTCATCATTCAGTATTTCCAATTCTACCCCGCGTTCGCGCAGATGTTCTTCCGGCCCTTGAAAAGTTTTGTTCTCGCCGATAATTACTTTTGGAATTTTGTACAATAGCGCGGCGCCACTGCACATATCGCATGGCGAAAGGGTGGAATACAGGGTTGCACGTTGATAGTCGCTGGCTTTCAATCGACCGGCGTTTTCAATGGTGTCCATTTCGGCATGCAGAATAGCGCTACCCTGCTGTACTCGCCGGTTATGTCCCCGTCCAACGATTTCTCCATTAATTACCAACACCGAGCCGATGGGAACGCCTCCTTCAGCCAAACCTTTTTTCGCTTCTTCAATAGCAGCTTGCATAAATTTGTCCACAATTTTTCTCCCCTTGGGTAAAATCTAAATATTTTACTACTCACGGCGATAAGCTTTCAGGTACGCACCGGGATATGCCGCGTTTCGCCCGGTGATTGCCAGTGCGATAATGGTGACAATATACGGCAGCGCGAGAAAAAATTCAAACGGTAAATCCATTCCGAGTGTTTGTAAGCGCAATTGCAGAGCAAACACCCCGCCGAACAGTAAAGCCCCCCACATCGCCCGCACCGGATCCCATTTGGCGAAGATAACCAGCGCAATGGAAACCCAGCCCCGTCCGGCGATAATCCCCGGCGAGAATGCCCCCAGTTGCGCCAGCGACAGAAACGCCCCGCCAATTGCCATCAACGCCCCGCCGAGCATCAGCGCGGCATAGCGCATCCAATAAACATTCACCCCGGCGGCGTCGGCGGCTTCCGGATTCTCGCCGACGGCACGCAGCTGTAGCCCGAAACTGGTTCGATAGAGCACCCACCACGCCAGCGGAATGAGTGCCACAAAAGCGATGTATGTCAACAGGTATTGCTTGAAAATTGCACCCAACACTGGCAAATTGCCGAATATGGAAAATTGTCCGAACGGTTCCACCGAAGGAAGCACCGAACTTTCACCAAAAACCACCCGAAAACCGAACAGTGATAATCCAATACTGAGCAGGGTGATACCCAGCCCAGAAACATGCTGATTCACGCCGAGGGTGACACTGAACAACCCCATCAGCACGCCCATCACCACCCCGGCAACAATCGCGCCAAACAATCCCAACCACAAATAGCCGCCCATTCCGGCGTTGCTGGCTTGCGCGGCAACAGCAAATCCCACAAACGCGCCCAAGAACATTATTCCTTCGATACCCAGATTCAAAATACCGGCGCGCTCGGTGTAAACCTCGCCAATTGTAGCGTAGATGAGTGGCGTCGCCACCCGCAGCGTCGCACCGGTTAACCCTATCAAAAACGTCAAAAGTGCGGCTGTGGTCATAAGGTTTTCTCCTTGCGGCGGATACGATAACTCTGCAACAGCAGCATTCCCAGAGTCACCAATAGTAATGCGGCTTGAATCACATCGCCGAGATATGCCGGAACGCCCAGCGCGCGGCTGACAGTTTGCGAGCCGGTATCGATCAGCCCAATGAAAAAGGCTGCCAGCGCGACACCCCACGGGTTCAGCGTGCCCAATGTGGCAACGATGATGCCCGTGTAGCCATACCCCGGCGAAATCGCATCAATGAGATGGTAATGGATACCGGCAACCTCGCTGACCCCCGCCAGCCCGGCGATGCCGCCGCTGACCAGCGCCGAAATCAGCATGGTGCGGTCGACATCAATGCCGGCAAACCGTGCCGCCTCCGTACCCAACCCGACAGCGCGCATGCGCAGCCCGAAGGCGGTACGGGTGAGCACAAACCACAGCAGCACGATGATGAGCGCCGCCAGCAAAAAGCCTAAATGCAGGCGCGAACGCGGAATGAGTTTCGGAAAAATCGCCGATGGCGCAATTTCCGGCGATTGGGGCCACTGCGAAACCGGGTCGCGCCAAACGTTATTCAGCAGCGCACTGACGATGAACAACGCCACCGAGTTTAAAAGCAAGGTGGTCACCACTTCATCAATGGAGAGTTTCACCTTCATCAGCGCGGGAGTCAGCGCCCACAGAACCCCTGCCGCAAACCCGCCGACAATCATCAACGGAATGGCAATCCACGGCGAAACATCGTGCATCTGCAAGCCAATGGCGGTGGCGGCGGTCGCACCCGCATACAGTTGCCCCTCCGCGCCGATATTCCAATAGCCGCCGACAAATGCGAACGTAACCGCCGCGCCGGTTAGCAGCAGCGGGGTGGCTTTCACCAGCACTTCGATGGCGCTCACCTTTCCGGACAACGGCGCGATGAGAAAATAATAGTAGGCTTTCAGTGGATTGGCATTGACCATCAGCACCAGCACGGTGGTCAGCAAAAATGTCAGAATGATAGCGGCGACAGGTAGCAGCGGGCGCACCCACATCGGCGCGGGGACACGTTCCAATTTAAACCGCACGCCGCACCTCCTCCCGCACACCCGACATCAGCAAGCCTATCCGTTCCGGAGTGGCTTCGTTGGCGCGTAGAATACCCATAATTTCACCTTCATAAATTACAGCAATTCTATCGGATAATGCCAAAATTTCATCCAAGTCTTCTGAAATAAGCAAAATAGCCGCGCCCCGGTCACGTTGGTCAAGCAATTTTTGGCGAACATACTCTGTTGCCCCCACATCAAGTCCGCGTGTGGGCTGCGCCACCACAATCGCTTTCGGATTGCGTTCCAGCACCCGCGCTAGAATGACCTTCTGCATATTGCCGCCGGACAGCGTGCGAATTTTATCGCCCGGCGAGGCTTTAATTTGGTAGTTGGCGATCAACGTTTCAGCATAACGGCGGATACTTTGGTGATTCAGCAAACCACGCTCAATAAACGGCGCCAGATGTTCCAGCGCCATATTTTGCGCCACCGTCATTTCGCCGACCACACTTTTATGACGGTCTTCGGGAATGCGCCCTATGCCGGCAGCCATTATTTTCGCCGCGCCGGCATTCGTCACATCCTGCCCATCCAAAATGATTTTCCCGGCGGTGGATGGGCGTGTGCCGGACAGCACTTCACCCAACTCCGCTTGTCCGTTTCCCGAAACGCCCGCCAGCCCGACAATCTCCCCGGTGTGTACGGTCAACGAAATACCTTTTAGCGCGGGCAGCCCTTTATTGTCCAACGTGGCTACTTTTTCCAATTGCAGCATCGCGTTTCCGCTGTGTGCAGCAGATGCTTTTTGCACACCGAATGTCTCACGTCCGACCATCATTTTCGCCAGTTCGGCGGGGGTAGTGCGCGCTGTTTCTACTGTGCCGACTGCCACACCGCCGCGCAATACCGTCACCCGGTCGGTGATGGTCATCACTTCATTCAATTTATGACTGATGAAAATGACAGATAACCCACTTTCGCGCAGATGGGTGAGACTTTCAAACAGTTGGTCAACTTCCTGTGGAATCAGCACGGCAGTGGGTTCATCCAGAATTAAGATTTTCGCATTGCGATAGAGTGCCTTTAAAATTTCAACCCGCTGGCGTTGCCCCACCGACAAATTTTTCACTAGCGCAGTGGGCATCACTGCAATACCAAATTTCTCAGAGGCGGCGGCAACTTTTTGGTGAGCGGCATCCATGTTCACTTGAAATGAATCCGTGTAACCCAGAATGATGTTCTCGGTGACAGTGAGGGGCGGAACCAGCGCAAAATGCTGGGTAACCATCCCCACGCCTAATCCGATGGCATCTTTGGGCGACTTGATGTCGGCAGGCTGCCCAAAAATGCGAATTTCGCCCTCATCGGCGCGATAGAGACCGTACAGCATCCGCATCAGCGTGGTTTTACCCGCGCCGTTTTCGCCCAAAAGTGCGTGAATTTCACCCTGTTTCACTCTGAAATTCACGCCGTTACTGGCAACCACCGTCCCAAATCGTTTGTATATATTATGCATTTCGATGGCGTTTATTGTGTTCACCGGCGTTCCTTTTTATTCAACTGAAATACAACCGCAAAATTTAATCATCCTGTCCACAAACGATATCAGAAATCTCTCGGCTGCGTTTGATTGTTGCGCCATCGATGCTCATTTATAGACCTCTGATAGCTCGCAGACATCCCAAATGGGTGTGTTCACAGGGGCGACTTTCGGATCGCCCCTGCGGCAAAATTACTGCCCCGCTTTGGATGATGCCGGAGGCTGAGCCTCATCAATATCCACGCGGAACAGTCCGTTTTTTATTTCTGATTCTTTGTCTTTCACTTGTTTTATCAAATCAGCAGACACACCGATGTCTTCATTGATGGCAGCCAGGCTTGCGCCACCTTTCGCCATCATACTGAAATCTTTCAAATCCTGCGCGGTGTATGTTCCACCCTTCACCTGATTGGTGATGTATTCGACCGTGGGATCCATACTCCACACGGGTCCGCTCACTACGCTTTTCGGTGCGAGTTCGCGCTGGTCGCTCATATTCCCAAAAGAATAGAGTCCGTGTTCAGCAGCAGCTTCAATCACACCGAAACGCTCGGCGAACAGCACATCTGCACCGACATCAATTTGCGCCAGCGCGGCTTCTTTCGCCGCCGCCGGGTCGAACCAACTGTTAATGAAGGTGGTTTTCACGTCTACATCGGGGTTCACAGATTCCGCCCCGGCGACGAAGGCATTCACAATGCGATTCACCTCAGGCACGGGCATACCGCCCACCACGCCGATGACATTACTTTTGGTCAATCTGCCCGCCAGCATTCCACTCAAATATGCCGGTTCGTGAATCCAATTGTCAAACACCGAGAAATTCGGCTCAACGGGACCGCCACCGGAACCGAATACAAATGCGATATTGGGATAATCTTTCGCTACTCGTCGCACAGCTTCCTCATTACCGAACGCATCGCCGAAGATGATATTGGGTTTGGTTTGCTCGGCAACTTCGCGCAAAATGCGTTCCATATCGCCGGAATAACCGATGTCGTCGGTGTAGGTGTATTCAATCTTTCCGGCTTCTTTCGCTTTGTTCAACGCACCGTGAATCACGCCATCCCACGGCTCTTCAATGGCGGTGGCATATGCTCCGAAAACCACCGGTTTTTCTTTTTTCGCAGTTTCCTGCGGTTGCGATGACCCACACGCAGCGACAACAATCATCATCAGCACAACAATCATTAAAAATCCGATTTTTTTTAACATTTCTTGTTTCCTCCTCTTCTAAAAATTAACAGGTTTGGCTGGAATTGTTTTTTCCGGTCTGTCACCTCCCAAAAAAATTATTCAATGCTACGCACATATCACGACAAAGCCGATACAGCATTGCGAAAATCGGAAATAATCGTGGTTGAGAATGTTATTATATTGTTGAAAATATAAGTGTTACCGTTAATAATACAGTAAATAAGTCATATAATCAAGTGACGTTACGCAGGTTGAAATTCGACAAATTCAAGATATGTCCGGTTGTAATTTTCCCCCTCCCCCTGACCCCCCTGATGAAAAACCGCTTTGCGTCCCCCCTTCCCGTCAGGAAGGGGGAATAGCCCTTTTCTGTTCGCCGTTTTCTAACCTTTTTCTATTGAAATACAAACTATGTTCTCACCATCTCGTGTTACAATTTTCTGTATCCACAGTGTCGGATATCATTTGGTCACAATTTACATTCAAACCTGAGTTCAGGATAATTAAATGACAACAAGGGTATTGTCAGGGTCAAGTCCCAAATCAGTTGGATTGAGAGCCGGTTTCTTCTCTTGATGAGTGTATGCGGTCAGACCGGCGACAAGATTAACCATAAAATTGGTGATGCTCCGATGGCGGCTATGCTCAATTTGAGAGATGTTCTTCAATTGGTCGTTAATGGTTTCGATGATTGAGCGTTTACGCAACAGGAGTTTATCTACCATCGGCATCAGTTTGTTTTTCATATTTTTACGGATCCCGGTTATAAATTGGAGACCCGTTTCCAAAAGTTGTTCAAACAAAGTTTGAGAGATGTACCCTTTATCACCCACAAGTTTTCCAAAAAGCCCGGGGGTCATCTCCGGCACAGGGACACGATCATCTATATTGCCCGGCGTGAGACAAAAAGCCAGCAGTTCGCCTTGGTCATTAACAACCAAATGCAATTTAAACCCGAAAAACCAGCCCAGTGTACTCTTGCCCAACCCGGCAACGTCCTTAAAAACTTTGTGACGGCTGATACGTTTATTACCACAAACCCCACCCTGACTCTATCAAGTGCCGTAATTTTTTTCACTGAAGTCCCTTTTTTAAGATATATAATCCGATAATTCCGTCCGCAAAATAAATGCATTTCGTATCATCTCAATAATTTGGGGTAGGAGCAGTGCATTGCTCTGCCCTACCGGGCGACCACAAGAGTACCCCTACATATTGAGATGATACTGCATTTCTTACTGAAAGGAGGTGGCGCATACTAGAAAAGACGAATTTGTTAAAATTGAGATACCATTTTTCAAAAGAGAGGATATAAATGTACCGAAAACTTTTCAATTTGATGCTGATCATTATGGTGACGCTGTCGATTTCATTGTCAGCGTTCGCTCAAACCGGCGACGAACCACCCCCTCAAGATGCCCCTGTAAAGTCATACATTGTCATCTTAAAAAATGATCCCATTGCAACATATGAGGGTGATATTGCAGGCTTTGCGGCAACTCACCCCCAAAAGGGCGCAAAAATCGATACTAGAAGCAAAAAAACAAAAGATTACGAGAAATTCTTAAAAGAACAGCACGATGCATCGCTGCGAGAAGCGCAGGCAAGTACCACCGCCAAAGTGCATGATTACACGTTTGCGCTGAACGGGTATTCCGCCCTGCTGACCGAGGATCAGGTGGATCAACTCAGAACGCAAAAGGGCGTCGTAAAAATACTGGAAGACCAGATGCGCTACAAGCAAACGGATAGCAGCGCAGATTTTATGCAACTAACCGTCAACGGCGGAGCCTACGATAGCGGCTTTACCGGTGAAGATGTTGTGGTTGGTGTCATCGATACCGGTATTTGGCCCGAACATCCCTCGTTTGCAGATGATGGCAGTTACGCCCCCTTGCCTGACTATGCCGGTATACCGTGTGAATTTGGCAACACAGCCCACAACCCGGACGATGCGCCATTCACCTGTAATAACAAGCTGCTTGGTGCGCGCCAAATGTTGAATACCTATCGAGCATTAATTGGGGCTGACCCGGATGAATTTGACTCGGCTCGAGACGATGACGGGCACGGCACTCACACAACTTCCACCGCAGCCGGTAATGCCGGCGTTGAAGCTAGTATTTTTGGCATTTCGCTTGGTGAAGTTTCCGGAATTGCCCCGCGTGCGCGAATTATCGCCTACAAGGGGCTGGGGAATTTGGGGGGCTTCTCATCAGACTTGGCAGAGGCGATTGACCAGGCAGTTGCCGATGGTGTGGATGTGATTAATTACTCCGTCGGCGGTGGACCCAGCTTGGCGGGCGCAGATGACATTGCCTTTTTGTTTGCGGCGGATGCAGGCGTTTTTGTCGCCACATCAGCCGGAAACAGCGGTCCGGGACCGGGCACTATCGGCGGACCCGCCACCGTACCGTGGGTTACATCGGTTGGCGCAAGCACGCAAAAACGGTTCTTTGAAGGGGTCGTAAAACTCGGCAACCACCATGATGTATTCAGCGGCGCATCAGTCACACCCGGTGCAGATACGGCTCCGCTGGTGGACGCCGAATTTGCCGGTGGCGATTTGTGTGTCCCCGGCACATTAGACCCGAATGTGGTCAGCGGCACAATTGTACTTTGCCGCCGTGGCGCAATTGCTCGTGCTGCCAAAAGTTTGGCTGTGGTGCAAGCCGGTGGGGTCGGTATGATACTGTACAACAACAGTGATGATGATAATCTGATGACAGACAATCACTGGGTTCCTTCAGTGCATATGGACAATACGCC
>CAYZQQ010000021.1:0-19295 GCA_964480075.1 uncultured Anaerolineaceae bacterium | reverse complement strand
ATTGTGGTCGGTGCGGGACATGCCGGAATTGAAGCCGCGCTGGCAGCGTCTGGGATGGGGGCGCAAACGCTGCTGCTGACCATCAATCTGGATACCATCGGCTGGATGAGCTGCAACCCCAGCATCGGCGGCTCGGCGAAGGGGCAACTGGTGCGAGAAATTGACGCGCTCGGTGGCTGGATGGGCAAACTCACCGACCGGACGCACATCCAAATTAGGATGTTGAATGAAAGTAAAGGTCCCGCCGTGCATGCGTTGCGCGCGCAGGGCGACAAAAAACGCTATGCGGCTTATGCCCGCCAAGTGCTGGAAAACGCACCGAATCTGCATCTCAAACAAGCCATGGTGGATGGATTGCTGGTGCAGGGCGACCACGTGCGCGGGGTGCAATCAGCCACCGGGTTTAAATATTTTGCCAAAACGGTGGTGCTGACCACCGGCACATTTTTGGGCGGGCGCATCATCACCGGCGATTATATCGCCGAAGGCGGGCGGCTGGGTGAAAAAGCCGCCCTGCGGCTGTCGGGCAGTTTGCGCGAATTGGGGCTTGATGTGGGACGATTGAAAACCGGCACGCCGCCGCGCCTCGACGCGCGCACGATTGATTTCAGCCGGACAGAGCATCAATATGGTAGCGAAACGCCCCTTTATTTTAGCTTTGACCCGCCGGTGAATACCGTGCCGCCGTGGCTAAAAGAGCCGCTGCATCCGGCATACCCCATCAAAAAACAAACCGACTGGCGTCCACAACTGCCATGTTACCTTATTTACACCGAACCGGAAACGCACGAAATCATCCGCAATAACCTGCATCGCGCCCCGTTGTTCAGCGGGGTGGTGGAGGGCGTGGGTCCTCGTTACTGCCCCAGCATTGAAGACAAAATTGTCCGCTTTGCCGACAAAGACCGCCACCAGCTTTTTTTGGAACCCGAAGGCTGGAACACCACCGAAGTTTATTTGCAGGGGTTCAATACCAGCATGCCGGAAGACACTCAGTGGGAAATGGTGCGCAGCATCCCGGCGTTGCGGAACGCAGAAATTATCCGGCTGGGATATGCCATCGAATACGATTATGTGCTGCCGCACCAGCTTTACCCATGGCTGGAAACGCAACGCGTGGAAGGTCTTTTTCACGCCGGGCAGATTAATGGTACCACCGGCTATGAAGAAGCCGCCGCGCAGGGATTGATGGCGGGTATCAATGCCGCGCTGAAAGTTCAGGGGAAATCGCCCTTTGTATTGCGGCGTAATCAGGCATATATCGGCGTGCTGATTGACGATTTGGTGACTATGGAACACACCGAGCCGTACCGGCAGATGACTTCGCGGGCGGAATATCGCCTGCTGCTCCGGACGGATAACGCCGATTTGCGCCTGACTCCGTTGGGGTATGATGTGGGACTGGCATCGGCAGAGCAGATGGCGCGGGTAGAAACGCGCCGCCGGCAGATTGCTGACGAGCTGGCGCGGCTGGAAGCCACAAATCTCTCGCCAAAAAACGGCTCGGCAGAAATTCTGGCGCAGTATGGATTGCTGCCCATCAAAGATGGGATAAACGCCAAAAAATTCCTGCGTCGCCCCGAAGTAACCTACGATATGGTGGCGGAACTTTCGCCGCCGCCGGAACCCCTGCCGGCAGATGTGACCCGGCAAATCGCCATCGAAACCAAATTTGAGGGTTATCTTGCCAAACAGCAGAGGCAGGTGGAACGCATGCGGCGGCTGGAAGAGCGTCTCATCCCCACAAATATTGATTTCAGCGGTATGGACGGCATCCGCAAAGAAGCGCGGGAGAAGCTCGCCAAATTCCATCCCGCCACGGTGGGGCAAGCCAGCCGCATCGCCGGTATCAACCCCGCCGATATTTCGGTGTTGCTCATTCATTTGGAGCGGCATACGAAAGTCGGGTGACATTCGCTCATTCGCGCAATCATTGTTATAATGTATTTTGTTATTTTTTAATGAGGTGAAAGCTTATGCCCGATATTCAAATACCCGGCATTGTGATAAGTGTTTTGGAAGTGATTTTGGCGTTTACCGGCGCATTTTTGGTCGCGCTGTGGATAAGTCTGATTGTGTGGACTTTCCGCGATGCGCGTGCCCGTTCCCGCGATGCGTTTGCCATTTTGCTGGCAACGTTGATGACTCTGATTTTTGGACCGTTGGGCGTGCTGCTCTACTTTTTGCTGCGCCCGCAGGTCACGCTGGCGGAACTGTATGAACGCTCGCTGGAAGAGGAAGCGCTGTTGCAGGATTTGGAAGAACGCGACCGCTGTCCCGGTTGCTCACGAGTGGTGGATGGTGATTGGGTGGTGTGCCCCGATTGTCACACCGAGTTGAAAAATACGTGCGCCAGTTGCGGGCACACGCTGCATCTGCGCTGGAGTGTGTGCCCATATTGCGCCACCCCCGTCACTACCACCAAAACCGAATTACATGTCGATGCGCATCATTCTGGTGACCATGGCGACCATATTCACACCGCTCCGGCGAAACCGGCTGTATTGAAACCCGCTGTGCCGCCGGAAGCTCTGCCGAAACCCGTCGCCGATGCGGCAGACGCACCGGATATGTCTGCCGCAGAATAGTTTTCCAATCAATCAAAAACGTACCGCGCAAACGGTACGTTTTTTGTTTTGCAGTGAGTTTTTAAGGGTGCCGCTCATTCCGGGGGCAAAAATGGTTTGAGCGTCTTTTTAATTTCTGATGCGCTGGCTTTGCCTTCAATTGTAGCCACGACGACCCCATTTTTGTATGCCGCCATCGTGGGGACGTTGAGGACGCGGTATGTCGATACGGTTGCCGGAGCCTTATCAATATCTACCGTAACCAACTTTACATCCCCTGTAAAATCATCAGCAACTTTTTTTAAAGTATCCAGCATCTTCTTTGAAGGTTCGTTCCATTCTGCCCAAAAGCCGGCAATGATCACCCGGTCATTTTTTAGCACTTCGGCATCGAAATTAGTATCTATAATTTTAACTGAGTCAGCCACTGATACACACTCCTGTATGGCAATCATAAAATTCCTGCCTCATGATACTCGATGCGGTGCAGCATGTCAATCTCTCGTTGGTGTATCGGGCAGATAGTGTTATAATCCGTGGAAGGTGTAATCAACCAACATGCATAATAGGAGCAACCCATGAAGGTACTATTTATTGGTGGAACGGGCGTTATCAGTTCAGCATGTTCTGCGTTGGCAGTTGAACGGGGCATAGATTTGTATATCCTTAATCGAGGTCAATCCGATTTACGCCCTGCGCCGTCGAATGCACATTTGTTGTACACCGATATTCGTCAGCCGGATGCGGCATTGACGGCACTGGGAGATATGACATTTGATGCGGTGGTGGATTGGGTGGCATTCACCCCGGAGCACATTGAAACCGACCTGAAGCTGTTTCGCGGGCGAACCGGGCAGTATATTTTCATCAGCTCCGCATCGGCATACCAAACCCCGCCGAGTCATCTGCCCATCACCGAATCAACTCCGCTGCACAACCCCGTATGGCAATACTCGCAAAATAAAATCGCATGCGAAATTCGGTTGCAGCAGGCATATCGCGACGAAAATTTCCCCGTTACCATCGTGCGCCCGTCACACACGTATGACCGCACGCTGATTCCATTGCACGGCGGCTACACCGCGCTACGCCGTATGCGGCAGGGAAAACCCATCATTGTGCATGGTGACGGGTCATCGTTATGGACACTGACTCACAATACCGATTTTGCAAAAGGTCTGGTCGGTTTGTTGGGCAACCCGGCAGCCATTGGACATGCAGTGCAAATTACATCGGATGAACTGCTGACATGGAATCAAATTGCGGAGCTGTTGGCGCATGCACTCGGCGTGCCGGCAAATATTGTGCATGTCCCCTCCGATTTCATCGCCAAATTTGATGCCGAATGGGGCGCCGGGTTGCTGGGCGATAAAACAGCCAGCGTGATTTTTGACAATAGCAAAATCAAGCGGCTGGTTCCCGATTTTGTGTGCACGGTGCCATTTGCGCGCGGCGCACAAGAAATTGTCAATTGGTATTTAGCTGACTCAAGCCGACACCATATGGATACGGCGTTCGATGCACTGGTGGACCGCATCATCGCTGCGCAGCAAGCCGGTTTACCGGGAGCGTAATATGCGGTTTGCGCGCTGGCTGACATTGGCGGGATTAAGTGTGGTGGTTGTACTCGTCTGGGCAATTGTTTGGCAATTGTTTCATCCAACCGGCGTGCCGCCCGTTTTAGAAATTACGGCAACCCCGGTGGCGGCAATCGTTGCCGTACCGCAGACAAATGTGTCGGCGATGGGAACCCGATTTCCCACCAACATTCCGCACGCCCAGCCAAAAATTGTCAGCCCCGCAACACCAACACCAACGCCCGTTTCGCTGGGTGATACACTGATTACATCCACTCCCACGCCTGTGGTCAGCGCTGCGGTCGAACCGGTAGTGGCAGAGCGCGTCCGCTTCATTCAGGTGAATCAGGATGAGCAAAAGATGTATATCTTTGAAAATGGACGAGTGGTGCGCGAGCTGCCCATCAGTACCGGACGCCCCGTAACCAACGCTTTTACACCACCATGGCAGGGGACGGTTGGCGAAGATTGGGGAAGTGGTGCGTTTCGAGGCAGCGGGCTATATTCCGATTATATGTGGTTTCTTTTTCCGGGTCCGGAGGGTTCTATTTTGATTCACAGCGTGCCATATCAAAAAAATGGGATGGAAAAACAATATGACCGGCTGGATGCGCTCGGCGTGGAACCCATATCCAACGGGTGCGTACGAATTTCGCCGGACGATGCGGCGTGGCTAAAACAGTGGAATCCGGTGGGCGTTCCCATCGAAATTACGCGCTGGTCGGGGAAAATTAGCTCATCATAATAAATCTAAATTTGGCGGAGGCAACGATGCACGAGCCACAGGGACATTTGGCGCTCGATTTGGTGCGCGTTACAGAAGTTGCGGCATTGGGAGCGGCACAATTTATGGGAACCGGCGATAAAAATGCTGGCGATGGTGCAGCAGTGGATGCTATGCGTGCCGCTTTGCGCAATTTGGCAATGGATGGCATCGTAATTATTGGCGAAGGCGAAAAGGATAACGCGCCTATGCTGTACGCCGGTGAAACTGTGGGCAATGGCAGTCCACCGAAAGTAGATTTGGCGGTTGACCCGGTGGAGGGAACAAATTTACTGGCGCTGGGACGCGGAAATGCCATTTCGGTGATTGCACTGACCGCTCGCGGCGGTATGTGGAATCCGGGTCCGTCACTATATATGAGAAAAATAGTGGTAGATAAACGCGCCCGCGATGTTATTGACATTACACAGTCTCCCATTGAAAATTTGCGGCGCATCGCAAAAATACTCAATCGCCCCGTTGAAAAAATAACCATATTTGTGCTGGATAAACCGCGCCATGCCGACCTCATTCGGCAGATTCGGCATATCGGAGCGCGGGTATCGCTGCAAACAGAGGGGGATGTTGCCGGGGCACTGCAAGCCGCCATTCCCGGTACAGGAGTGGACGTCCTCATGGGTATCGGCGGCACACCGGAGGCGGTCATCACTGCCGCCGCCGTAAAAGCGCTCGGCGGGGGATTGCAGGTTCAATGTGCGCCGCAGGGCGATGCGGAAATGGCAAAAGTGAAAGCTACGTTTGGCAATATGTGGAACGCGGTTCGCAATGAATGCGACCTTATCACCGCCGAAGATGCATTTTTTGCCGCAACGGGTATCACCGATGGACCGTTGCTGGAAGGTGTGCATTTTGACCGGGTGGCAGGCGTGACCACCCATAGCATGGTTATTCGCGCCAAAACCGGAACAATCCGACACATCAAAGCCATCCATCAATTATCAAAACTTGTTGAACTTGACCAGATAGATTATCAGTAGTGACTTAAATTGACTGATGTCATTCCCGCGAAAGCGGGAATCCATAACTTCTGTTGTGGATTCCGGATAATTTCCTTCGGAAATTTCCAGAATGACAAGTTGGACATTTTATTCTATCAGTTAAAAATAACCACCACCAAATTATCAAACTGAATGATACCGTAGGGTAAAAGTATCGTGAATTATCATAAATCCCTTGACTTTTGGGATGCTGTCGGCTATCATGTAATTAAGAAGTTGGCTAGCTTGAAAGGAGGTTTCTATAGAAGTGATTGAATGGAATATCTATCGGCGAGCTAGAGGCGCAATCTGTTAAGTAGAGTCGACGCAGGTTTTTGTCGCTCAACAACCAACCGGTGAACACGGTAACGATGGTTTCTAGCGCGCCACATGTCTTGTACAGGATGTTGTAAATTAACAGTAGTAGAAACCATATCCAATAATTTGAATCTCAGAGAGGTTTGGCAACCAGCCAAACCTCTTTTTTATTGGGCTGAAAGTGTGGGGAAAACTCATAAATCCGCCTTTTGAAGCATGGTTGACCCGATAATTGCATCGCGCCGCCGCACCGTATTACACCCAAAATGGTTAGTTTTCCACCTTGACAAACGATAAAAAGAGTCGTAAAATGGTCATAGACTGACTGGTCAGTCTATGACCATTACATTTATCAGGAGGGTAAAATGTCTAGCTTAAGCTTAATTATTTTATTTGTCATTTGGATTGTGTTGGGGTTAGTTGTGGGGTATGCCGCCAGCGGCATCTTCAAAGGCGAGCGCCCGCACGGACTCAGCGGTGACCTCACGGCTGCCATTCTGTCGGAAGTCATCGTCGGGTTGATGGACTGGTATCTCATCCCGATGATGTTTCCCAATATGGCGCGCTTGTGGGTGTTTGTCGCTGCACTGGTTGAACCATTCCTCTCCGCCCTGATTGTATTGTGGCTGATGCGCTATCTCAAAAACCGCTAGACGGGACACGGTATGACACCATCCGCCGTAAGTAAAGAAGAACGCCGCAAGCAGATTATTCAAGCCGCCGTCGCATGTTTTGCCCGCAAAGGGTACCATCTGACCACCATGGATGATATTGTGGCAGAAAGCGGGCTGAGCAAGGGTAGTTTATATTGGCATTTCAAAAATAAAAAAGATCTGTTCGTTACCATTATGTCATGGTATTTTGACCGTATGGCGGCGGAACTCGTCCCAGCTATTGAACGGATTCCGACCGTTGTTGACCGGTTGAACATGATGTTTGCCGCCTTTGCTGAAGTAGCGGCGTCTGCTGACCCGCTGTTGAGCGTGTTCATTGATTTTTATGCGCAGACGCGGAATGACGAAGATATTCGGCGGCAGACTTTCGGAGTGATGGAAACATACATAAATCTCATCGCCCAAAACATCCGGCAGGGAATAGATGCCGGTGAATTGAGACCGCTTGATGCGCGGCAAGTGGCAGTGGCAATGATGGCGGCATTTGATGGTTTATTTTTGTACCAAATGCTGTTGGGTGATGCCTTCGACTGGCGGAGGGTGGGCGTTCAATTTGGTGACGTGGTCTTGAACGGATTACGTGCCACAAAAGAATAGGTTATGAAATGAATCTGGCAAAAACATACGCCGTTATGGTCAAAGAAACGCGCCATATTTTCCGCGACCGCACCACATCGCTGATGCTGTTACTCATCCCCGTATTTTTGATGATTGTGTTTTCGTTTTCATTGGCGGTGAACATTAAAAATGTGCCCATCAGTTTGATGGACAGCGATCGCGGCAAACTTGCCCGCGAATTTGTGGCGGTACTTTCCAACTCCAGCGATCTCATCATCGGGGAGGAGGCGCAAAGTTACGCCCAAGCCGAGGATTGGTTCAATCGCAGTAAAATTAAGGCGCTGGTTGTCATTCCCCCGAATTTCACCGAAAATCTTTCCGCCGGTCATCCTGTCGAAATCCAAATTTTGGTGGATGGCACCGACCCCGCCACCGCCGAATTCGCCATCACCCATATTGTGAGCCGTACCCGAATGTGGGGCTATCAGGTGGCAACCAAAGCCTTCAGCCGCCAACCCATCAGCGGTGAGCTGTCACTCATCAAAACCCCCATTGATTTGCGCGTGCAAACCTGGTACAACCCGACTCTCAGCAACCAATTTGGGATTATCCCAGCGCTGATTGCGCTGGTGCTGAGTTTGCCCGCCGTCGCGGTGCTGGGCGCTATCGTTCGTGAAAAAGAATTGGGGACGCTGGAAGGCATTTTTGCCACCCCGCTGGGACGCGCCGAACTGCTGGTCGGCAAAATGATTCCATACATTGCTGCCGGATTGGTCAGCGCAGTGCTGTGTGCCTTCGCCGCCGTGGCGATTTTCGGCGCGCCATTTCGGGGCAGTTTATCGCTATATTTGCTGCTCACGGCAGATTTTTTTCTGGCTGCGTTTTCAATGGCGCTGTTCATCGCCACCTTTCTCAAATCGCAGGCGGCAGGTTCGCTGGTGGGATTTCTTTTCTTCCTGTTCCCCGGTTTTTTTCTGAGCGGCATTTTTTTCCCTGTGTCGGCTTTTCCCGATTTGGTGAAAATGGACGCTTCGTTTTTGCCGTCCACCCCGTTTGTCGCCATTATTCGCGGGTTGATGGTGAAAGGGCAGGGGTTGGGTGCGCTGTGGCAACCGGCACTGACACTCTTGGGTACGGGAATCGTGATGACGCTGGTTTCTATCTTCTTTTTTAAGAAACGGATTGCGTAAGGTATGGCATATCGTATTTGGACGCTGACGCTGAAAGAACTCATTTCGCTGTGGCGCATGCCCGCCATCGTGCTGATGGTGCTGTTTGGTCCGCTCTCCGAAATGTCCATGGTGGCGTGGTCCACCGCCGCGCCCATCGAACATTTGCCCACCGCCGTGGTGGATTTGGACCGCAGTGACGCCAGCCGCGCGCTGCTGGCAAAACTATCCACCACCAAAGTTCTTGATTACGATTATTATTTGGATACAGTTGATACTATGACCCCCCTCATTGAACATGGGGATGTAGTCGGCGCTATTGTCATTCCGATGGGCTATAGCGCTGCGCTCGACACCCCCACCGGCGACTCGGCGCAGGTGGGCTTCTTTTTGGACGGTGCTGACCCGGTGGCGGCAGGCGCGGCGCTGGCGGCGCTCGGCGGCACAATTGAAACAGAGAATGCGCGGATACTCACGCAATGGGTCGGCGATGCCGCCGGTTCCGCATTGGTGCCGGTACAAACCCGCCTGCGGGTGCGCTTCAATGAAGAATTGAAAAAATCCATTTACACGGTTCCCTCCGAATTGGGGCTGATTCTGTTCGCCATCGCCCTTATTCTGGCTTCAATGGGCATTGCCCGCGAGCGGGAACTCGGCACGCTGGAGCAGCTCATGGTTACCCCCGCCGGACGGTTTGAATTGATTATCGCCAAATCCGTGCCGCCCATTCTGCTGAGCTATGCTTCCTTCATTATGATGCTGTTGGTTGCTATGTTCGGGTTTGGCGTACCGATGCGCGGCTCTTGGACGCTGCTACTCGGCGCTGCCACCATCTTCCTGTTTGTGGAATTGAGTATCGGGTTGATGATTTCCGCATGGTCCAGCAATCAAATTCAAGGGATGCTCGGCGCGATGATGTGGGTGATGACCGAATTTTTCTTTTCAGGCTATGGCGTGCCGGTAGAAAATATGCCCGATGCGCTGCAAAAACTGGCGCACATTTTTCCCATTTACCACTGGATGATAATTTTCCGCGCTATATTGTTGAAAGGCGTCGGATTTAATGTCATTGTACCCCAATTGCTGTGGGGATTGGGCATTGGGACGGTGGTCATTCCACTGGGTATGTGGGTCTTGGGGCGGCAAAATTGGGATTAAAGAACGGATGACACAGCGGAATATCATCGAGCATTGGGGCGTGAAATTCCTTTCATCCCACTGAAATGTCGCTAATTTAAACGGCACGTATCTTCTCAATAATTCAGGGTAGGGACAGCCCATTGGGCTGTCTCTACGAGAAAAACACACTACTTTGCCCCGATATTTTGAGAAGATACAACGGCACCTTAAAAATTAAAAATTGGGCTTGACTTCGGCTGGAGCGCGTGATATACTGTGAATGAGTATTCATTCAATTGAATGAATACTCATTCAATTGTTGCAATCGGGCTATCAAAACCCAAAATCCTATGGCAGGTGAATGATGACGGAAATTGACCCCATCAGAGACGCGGTGGTAACCGCACGGCGGCGGCAAATTTTGGAAGCGGCAGTCGTGGTATTTGCCGAGAAGGGCTATCACCGGGCAACCATAAAAGATATTGCAAGGCATGCGGGCGTCGCCGATGGCACGATCTACAACTATTTCAAAAACAAGCAAGATATTATGTTGAGCGTCGTTTATCAACTGACAGAAATTAACGAGTTGATTGACCAAATCGGCGAGGCGGCGGTATCTCTGCCACCTGCCGAAATATTGGAGATGGTTTTTAAAAACCGATTGCGGGTTTTGCGAAAAAACTTGCCGCTGCTGCGAGCTATCTTCCCCCAAATTGTCACCGACCCGGATTTGAAAACGCTCTTTTGGGACAAATTGCTGCAACCGAATCTTGAAAAAGGCGAGGAAATTTTTGCGAAAGCACTTCCGGCGGAGGGTGACACCAGTGCCGACCCGAAGATGATTATCCGCGGTGTATTGTCAGTAATTTTTGGCACTATTATGCTGGCTATTATGGGCGATACCATCATTCTCAACAATTCAGATTCGTTCAGTGACCAAATGACCGCCATATTTTTGCGCGGACTGAACTTTGACCAACCGGAGACCGGCGCATGATTTATCGTACCTTGAGTCTGATTCGAAAAGAGTTTCTGCATATCATCCGTGACCCGCGCAGTCTCGCCATTATGTTCGTTTTGCCATTGGTGCAACTGGTTTTGCTGGGATATGCCGCCACCACCGACATCGAACACCTCCGCACAGTGGTATTGGATGCCGACAAAAGTTCCCGCAGCCGTGAATTGATTGTGGCATATGCGGTCTCAAATTATTTTACGATTGTGGATTATGTGGACACAGAAGATGAAATTCGCACCGATATTGACAGCGGATTTGCGCGAGCAGGCTTCATCATCCCCAGCGGATACGGTCGTGATATTGATTCCGGCACGCAGACAGATGTCGCTTTTTTCATCGACGGCTCCGATCCGCAGATAGCCAATGTGGTGTTTTCTGCGTCGCAATTGGTGGGGCAAGCACAATCCATCAAAATATTGCAGCAACGGATGGGAGTTTCGCCCGACCGCCTGCAAGCCGTCGATGTGCGCCCACGGGTGTGGTACAACCCGAACATGGAAAGCTCACATTTTATGATTCCGGGGTTGATGGTGCTGGTGTTGTATTTGTTTACCGTCCTGTTCACCGCGTCATCCATTGTCCGGGAACGGGAAACGGGTACGATTGAGCAAATCATCGTTACCCCCATTAAGCCGATTGAGCTGATTGTGGCGAAAGTGGTTCCGTACGTTTTCATTGCTTTTTTCGACGTTTTGGAAGTGCTTGTCATTGGTATGCTCTGGTTTGGGGTTCCCGTCAACGGGAGTTTGACTCTATTGTTGGAACTTTCGGCGCTCTTTCTGGTTTCCGCGCTGGGGATTGGCATTTTCATTTCCACCATCGCCAGCACCCAGCAAGAAGCGTTGCTGATGACTGTTGGCACGATGCTGCCCACCATTTTTCTCAGCGGATTTTTCTTCCCGCTGGAAGCCATGCCCGGATGGCTCCAAGCCGTTAGCTATATTATCCCCGCGCGGTATGCCCTGGAAATTATGCGCGGCATTATCTTAAAAGGAGTGGGGATAGAAATTTTATGGAATCAAGTGGTGGCTATCATTATTTTTGGGGTAGTCATTATAGTATTGGCAGCAACACGCTTTAAACAACGACTGGATTGAACGTGTAATTTTGTATGGGCTAAAGCGTCTAAAAAGGCGTAAAACTACCAGAGAAAAACTTTGCGGCTTTGCGTGAGGCATCTCTTTTTTCATTAAGTTCATTAGACCTCTTGCATAAGTATGTCATACCGGAATTTCCCGCAGGGAAATATCCGGTATCCAGAAAAAACGATGGATTCCCGCGAAAGTGGGAATGACAACCATAAATTCTCGATAGAAAGTATCGTCCTTTTTTTGAGGACATAATATCAAACCCAATTTAGCACTTTTGCAAGAGGTCTATTGAGTAAATTTAAAAAGGACGATATTTTGACAACCGAACCGTTTATCATCCAAATAGAAAATCTCACCAAAAAATTCGGCGACACCATCGCCGTCAACAAGCTATCGCTGGACATTCGGCACGGCGAAATTTTCGGGCTGGTGGGTCCCGACGGCGCAGGTAAAACCACCACCATCCGTATGCTCGCCGCCATTATGAACCCCAGCGGCGGACATGCCACCGTCACCGGGTTTGACACGGTGAAGCAGAGCGAGGACATCAAGCATCACATCGGCTACATGGCGCAGCAATTTAATCTCTATGGCGATTTGAGCGTGCTGGAAAATATTAGTTTTTTTGCGGACGTGTTCGCCGTGCGGGGCAAAACTCGGCGGGAACGGATTGACAAACTGTTGCATTTTGCCCGCCTCACCGAATTTACCGGTCGCCGCGCCGGGAAACTTTCCGGCGGGATGAAAAAGAAGCTGGCGCTGGCATGCTCACTCATTCACGAGCCGGATATTCTGTATCTGGATGAGCCGACTACCGGCGTGGACCCCGTGTCGCGGCGCGAATTTTGGGATATTCTGGCTGATTTGCACATTCAGGGTGTTACCATTTTGGTGAGCACACCGTACATGGATGAAGCGGAACGATGTTCGCGGGTGGGGCTGATGTATGGCGGCGAATTGATTGAATGCGATACGCCGAAAAACCTGAAAGAGCGGGTGGCGGGTGATTTACTGGAACTTCGCCCTGCGGCGGACGGCGAGCGCGGCATTGGATTGTTGCGGCGGGCGCAGGCGGCGGTTTCGGCGGTGGAGGGTGTGCTGGAAGTGCAAACTTTTGGCGATTTAATTCACATTTTTGTGGATAGCGCTGACCGTTGCGAACCCGCCATTTTGCAAGCGCTGGCGAACGTAAAAATCGAAGCGCAGAACGTGCGCCGCACCCAACCCCGCATGGAAGAGGCGTTCATTTCGCTGGTGCGGCGAATTGAAGCGCAAAAACAAGTTGAAGCAGATGAGCAGCAGGAGAAAGCATGACGTTGAAACCGAACAATCATGCCGTGGTAACAGAAAATCTCACCAAAAAGTTCGGCGATTTCACCGCCGTTGACCACATTAACATTGCCATTCCGCGCAGTGAAATTTTTGGTTTTTTGGGACCGAACGGGGCAGGCAAAACCACCACCATGCGCATGCTGCTCGGGTTGCTCCGCCCTTCGGTGGGAACAGCGCTGGTTCTGGGGCTGGATGTGCAGAAACAACTGGCGCAAATTCGCCAGCATATTGGCTATATGAGCCAGAAGTTCAGCCTTTATAACGATTTGACCGTCAGCGAAAACCTGAATTTTTACGGTGGGGTGTATGGTGTGCGGGGAAAAAAGTTGCGCGAGCGCAAAGAATATATTTTGCACATGGCGGGACTGGAAGGCAGAGAACGAGAGCTTACCAAAAACCTGTCCGGCGGCTGGAAACAGCGACTCGCACTCGGCGCGGCTATTATCCATGAGCCGGACATGCTCTTTTTAGACGAACCAACCGCCGGTGTTGACCCCATTTCTCGCCGTGTATTTTGGAATTTACTCTACGAATTGGCGGAGCAGGGCACGACAATTTTTGTTACCACACACTACATGGATGAAGCCGAACACTGCCAAAATTTGGCGTTTATTCAACGCGGAAAAATTGTGGCAAAAGGGTCGCCGCAAGAGATGAAATCGAACCAAATGCACGGCGAAGTGTTGGAAATTGATTGTGACCGCGCCGATAAAGCCATCCAACTTCTGCGAGATTTAAATCGCTTTGAGGAAGTTGCACTTTATGGCGCGCAAATTCATGTGGTCACTACCGAAAACACCGGCGCTGATTCGCAAAAAGCGATTATCGAACAAACATTGACTGCGGCGGGCATCGCCGTAAATGCCATCGACCGCATTGTGCCATCGCTGGAAGATGTGTTCATCGCCAGTGTAAAATAGCCGGGCAAGCGTCGGCACAGAAACGGGTACAGCGAATTGTGCGTAAAATTACGTGCTCCAGTCCGGTAATTCAACGCTATGTTCCCCAAACGGTTTGTGATATGCTGTGTTCAATCGGGGAAATTGAATATGCGGTAGGGTATATATGCGCGAAAAAATGAAACTGATGCGAAATAACGCATTTAACGAAGGGTACAAAAATTGAGGCATAAATTATGAAAAAAATCCTTCCAATACTCATCATAATCATTGTTTTGGCAATTGCCGGCGGCGGGGGATACTGGTATTTTTCTAACAACCCTGATGTATGGCAGCAGACAATGACCGATTTTGGCGTGGCTTCCACGACCGCTGACACCCGGCTCAGTGCCTCTGGTTTTATTGAAGCCGACGAAGTGACCGTATCTGCGGGAGTACCCGGGCGCATCACTGACCTGACGGTGGATCAGGGCGATCGCATATCGGCGGGACAGGTTGTGGCACAGTTGAACCCCGCGTTGCTTGATGCGCAAACTCATCGCATTGAGGCGCAGATTGCGCTGGCAGAAACACAATTGGCGCAGGCGAAAGCCGGTGCGCCGCAGGAGCAAATTGCCGTGGCAGAAGCGGCGGTCGGGATGACAACCGCTGATAGTGATGCCGCCAAACAAGCCATCGCCGATGCGGAATTGCTCCGCGACAATCCCCAGCAACTGAATATGGAAATTGATGGTGTGTACAGCCAACTCAATCTGCTGAAATTGAAAATTAAGCAAGCGGAGCTCATCCAAAATGCGGTGATGCTGCGCGAAAGTCTCGCCAAACAAATGTGGGAACAAACCGAAAAAGGGTTCGATTGGCACGTTACCATTCCCGGGTTTGGCTCCAAAAGCGGACATTTCGATTTTAAGGAAGGCGAGAAACACGGCGCTTCGGTGCAGTGGAATTTAGCCACCATGGACGTGTGGCAGGCATCGGTAAATTTGGAGCAGGCAAAAACCGAGCGCGAGAGTCTGCTGTCAAAATTGGCGACGCTGAAAGCCCTGCGAGACAATCCGCTGCAAGCAAATCTGAACGTGACGCAGGCAGAAGCAAATTATCAAACCAAACTGGCGGCAGTGCCGGTGGCAAAAGCCGCTGTAACACAGGCGAAAGCGGGCGCACCGCAGAGCCAAATTGATGTGGCAGAGGCGGCAGTGACACAAGCCAAGGCAGAGCTTGAACCCTTGGCGGCGCAACGCGAAAAGTTTACGCTTGTCGCGCCCACTACCGGGGTGGTGGTCAACCGCCCGGCGCACGTCGGTGAAGTGGCGCTGCCCGGCGTCACCCTGCTCACCATCGCCGATTTGGATACCGTAACGCTGACCGTGTATGTGCCGGAGTCGGAATACGGGCAATTAAAATTAGGGCAATCGGTGACGGTTGGAGTTGATACTTTCCCGGATGAGACGTTTGCCGGAACGATAGAGTATATCAGCGATAAAGCCGAATTTACGCCCAAAAATGTGCAAACACAGCAGGAACGGGTCAATTTAGTGTACGCCATAAAAATTTCACTGCAAAACTCAGCCGGCAAACTCAAACCGGGTATGCCTGCTGACGCGATGTTCAATTAAAAATAGAGGTGACCGAATGAAGAAAATAGGCATTGCGATACTGATATTGCTGGCGGTGGCATCGGGCGTTTATGTTGCCATTGGTCAGCCCGCGCGGGCGACTGGTTTGGCATTTGACACGCTGCCGATTGTGGGGTCGGGAACCATTGAAGGCGAGAGCACCATCATTGCCGCCGAAGTTGGCGGACGGGTGACGGCGGTCAACGCAGATGAAGGGGATGCCGTTGCGGCGGGGAATGTGCTGGTGGAATTGGATAAAAGCCTGCTGGAATCGCAGTTGGGCGAATTGCACGCCGCGATTTCCACGGCGAAGGCAAATTTGGCGGCGGTGAAAGATAGTCCCCAGCCGGAAGCTGTTTCGGTGGCACAGGCGCAACTGGCGCAGGCACAGGTTCAACGGGACAGCGCATATCAGGTATGGCAGGCGATGCTGCCGCTGCTGGACGACCCGCAAGATTTGGATGTGCCCATCAAAGAGATGCAGTCACAAATTAAACAAGCCGAATCGCAGGTTGAGCAGGCGCAGGCGTCACTAAAAACAGCGCAAATTCAAGAAGAGGCTGCCAGCAGAGACCAGAGCAGTCACGCGGCGCTGGTAGCGTATGACATATCGCAGAAACAGCGCGCCGCCACAGAAATTGGGGTGCAAATGGCTGAGGCACAGGTGAAGTTGTTAAAAGTGCAATTGGCGCATTTGTGGGAGCAATACACTAATCCGGTACAATTGCAGGTTCGGGTAAATCAGGCTGAAGCAGGGTATCATATCGCCGAAGCGGCGGTAGCGCTGGCACAAGCCAAGCTCAATGCAGCGCAAGCCGGTCCCACAGCAGAAGAAATTGCGGTGGCAGATGCCAAAGTTCGCTTGGCAGAAAGTTCACTGGCGTTGGTAGATGCTCAGCTGGCGCAATTGACCCTCACCACTCCGCGCGATGGTACCATTACCGTTCGCACCATTGAACCGGGCGAATTAGCGGTTCCCGGGGCGACATTGCTCAAATTAACTGATTTGGATAAAGTGACCCTGCGGGTTTTTATTCCCGAAACCCAAATTGGGCGAGTGAAACTGGGGCAAACGGCACATGTCACGATTGACTCGGCTGACCAAATTTTTGATGGTACGGTGACATATATCGCCAATGAAGCAGAATTTACACCTAAAAATGTGCAAACCAAAGAAGAGCGGGTGAATTTGGTGTTTGCCGTGGAAATTACGCTGGCAAACTCCGAACACCTGTTAAAAGCGGGTATGCCCGCCGATGCAGAAATTTTGCCGTAATTTTAGGGCGTGACATTCCTAAAAAAGAAAAATTCGCCGACAGTATCACCGGCGAATTTTTTTGGTTTGAGGGTAGGGGAGTACCAACGCTGCCAATGGAGTATCGTTCACAATGTGCGATTCGATGATGCGCTTGAGTGCGGGTTTATCCAGTTTACCGTAGCGCACTGTGTCGGGATTTACCATAATGACCGGTCCGCTGTGACACACGCCGAGACAGTTTACGGCGGCGCACACGGTATGCTGTGGGTGGTCGGGATTGTCCAGCCCATGGTCTGCAATCAGTGTTTCGGCGTGCGCCAGCAGCTCGCGGGCATCGTCGGGGTCGGCGCATGTGCCTTTGGTGCAGAACAAAATTCGTTTGGCGGCAGGATTGCTCAAAAACATACTTGTCTCCTAAAACGGAAATACGAGTGGAATAATGGCAACGCTGACCACCAGCATAATCAAAGTTAAGGGCACACCAATTTTCACATAGTCATTAAACCGATAACTTCCGGCAGAGATAACCAGCGTGTTTACCGGCGATGCGACCGGCGACGCAAATGCCATGGATGCCGCCATAGCAACGGTCATCACAAAGGCGTATGGCTGCACACCGAGCCGTTCGGCGGACACCAGCGCAATTGGCGCCAGCAGTACGGCGGTAGCGGTGTTTGATATAAATTGGGTAAAGATAGCCGTCAGGATAAAAAGCCCGACCAGCACGGCGATGGGGCCAAATCCCCCCAAACTATGGGTTAACCCTTCGGCGACCAGGTTTATCAGCCCCACTTTTTGCAGAGCGGTTGCCATGGGTAACATGCCCGCAATTAACACCAAACTCTTCCAATCAATGGCGTCGTAGGCGTCATCCATAGACAGGCATCCGGTGAGCACAACCGCCAGCGCCGCCAGTAAACTCGCTGTGGTGGGCGATACCAACTTTGTAACCATCAGAATCAACATTCCGACCAAAATGAGTAGGGCGATGGGGGCTTTCTTTCGTTGCGGCGCGCCAATCATGGTTTCGGGTTGTCCCAGCACAATAAAATCGCGGCGGCGTTTTCGCAGATACAAAATATTTTGCCACGAACCCTGCACCAATAGCGTATCCCCAAATTCCAGCGGGGTAGTTTTAATATCGAGCGATTCGGCGTTGCCGGCGCGGTTGATACCCAACACGGTCAGATGGTACGTTGAGCCAAACCTTGTTTCGGTGATAGATTTTCCGAGCATAGAAGACCGTGGAGGCAGGACAATTTCGGCGATGCCGGCTTCATCGGTAATCAGGTTTCGTTCTTCGGCTTGAGCGGGCTGAATACCCAAATTGAGTTGGGCGGCGGCATGTCCCACATCGTTGCCATCTCCCTGCACAATTAAAATATCATCCAAAGCCAGCACCGTGTCGCCCCGCGGAATTATTTTTTCTCGATGCTGTTTTTTCCATAGCAATTCCTGTTCGCCAAGCCGTACCACCGAACGGGGCGATTGGGCGTGCAGAACTTCCAAAATGGTCAGGTTGAACTGATTGTTTAACCCCGAATCGCGGACGGGGGTTCCGATTAAATTCGACCCGCGCCGCACCCGCAATCGAAACAAACTTTCCGGAAGGCGGTAAATGTCGAGCAGTTTGTCGGCGGTATCCACTCGCTGCAAATCTTTTGCAGGTTTGTAATCGGGCAGCCACTTTCGCCCGATAAATGCCACAAATGCAATGCCGACAATGAGCAAAACGATACCCACCGGGGCATAGGTGAAAAAACTAAAGGGCGTATATCCGGCTTCCCGGAGTACATCACTGACAATGATGTTTGGCGGCGTCCCGATGAGCGTTACCGCTCCCCCCAGCGATGAGGCAAATGCCAGCGGGATTAACAATTTTGATGGACTGACGTTCGCGCTGGTTGCCAAACTGATAATTGCGGGCAACAACACGGCTACCGTTCCAGTATTGCTCATAAATCCCGATAGAATCGCGACCGCTACCATAATGGTGATGGTTAGCGACAGCGGGTTGTCTCCGGCAACAGTTAGAATGCGCCGCCCGATCATCCCGGCTAATCCGGTTTGCATAATTGCGCCGCCCAAAACAAACAATGCGGCAATCATAATGACGGCAGTGCTGCTAAACCCGGCGATGGCTTCTTTGGTGGTCAGCAATCCGGTTAGAATTAACGCTACCACAACACCGAGCGCTACAACATCCAACCGGATCCATTCGGTTACAAATAAAACGATGGACAACCCCAAAATTGCCACCGCTATCCACATGCCAATTGTCATATACCCTCCCAAAGACGCAACAAAAAACCCGCTTGCGAGCGGGTTATGAATCCGG
>CAYZQQ010000020.1:0-19660 GCA_964480075.1 uncultured Anaerolineaceae bacterium | reverse complement strand
CTTCCGGCGGGCGAATATCCAAATCCACTCGTTTGCGGGTATTGAGTGTTTCCACAATGTCGCGGACGATTTCCAGCGCGTGGTCGTCATCTTCGGCAAAATGGTCGGCAACACCGGAAATACGGGTATGCACATCCGCCCCGCCGAGTTCCTCTGCCGTGACTTCTTCGCCGGTGGCGGCTTTGACCAGCGGCGGCCCGCCGAGAAAAATTGTGCCCGTGCTTTTGACGATGATGGCTTCATCGCTCATAGCGGGGACGTATGCGCCGCCCGCCGTGCAACTTCCCATCACTGCCGAAATTTGGGGAATGCCGCGCGCGCTCATCTGCGCCTGATTGTAAAATATGCGCCCGAAGTCGTCCACGTCGGGAAAAACTTCATCCTGCATGGACAAAAACGCACCACCGGAATCGACCAAATAGATGCACGGCAGATTATTTTCCAGGGCGATGGTTTGAGCGCGCAGATGTTTTTTGACGGTCATGGGGAAATACGTGCCGCCTTTAACGGTGGCATCGTTGGCAACAATCAGGCATTCGCGCCCGGAAACACGTCCGATGCCGGTGACGATACCCGCGGCAGGCGCGGCATTGTCGTACAATCCGTTGGCCGCCAGCGGCGAAAGTTCCAAAAATGGCGAGCCTGAATCGAGCAGGCGGTCAATCCGTTCCCGCACAAAAAGCTTGCCCTGTTCGGTGTGGCGTTTATGGGCTTTTTCGCTGCCGCCACGCCGCGCCTGCGCCAGTTTTTCGCGCAATTCCGCCACGATTTTTTTATTGTGCGCGACATTCGCTTTGAATTGCGGGTCGTTGGGGTTAATTTTTGAATCGATGATTTCCATAAATGGTTCTCGGTTTTCAATATTTACTTTGAACTAAAGTTCAAGCTGATAGCTCAAGTCGACTTTAAGTCGGCTTTAATTTTTAGCCCTGAAATTTATTTCGGGGCAATCCTAAATCCCAAAAAAATCGTATTTCTCATTCGTCACGCGTCATTCTTAATTTGAAAGGGTTCTGCGGGCGATGACAAGCCGCAGCATTTCGCTGGTGCCTTCGCCGATGGTGAGCAGTCGTTGGTCGCGGTAGATGCGTTCCAGCGGAAATTCTGCGCTGTAGCCGTACCCGCCGTGAATTTGTATGGCGTGGAATGCGGCGCGTTCGGCGGTTTCGCTGGCGAGCAATTTGCCCATTGCGGCGGCTTTGGAGAAATTCTCTCCCCGGTCTTTGAGCCACGCGGCACGGTACACCATCAGCCGGGAGGCCTCAATTTCAGTCGCCATATCGGCAATATAATTTTGAATGGATTGATGTTTTGCCAGCGGTTTGCCAAATGATTCGCGTTCATGGGCGTAGCGTTTTGCCTCATCGAGTGCGGCTTGCGCCAGCCCCACTGCCATCGCACCGATGCCGACACGCCCGCCATCAAGCGTTGCCAGCGTCTGGTGCAATCCACGCCCTTCCGTGCCGAGCAGATTTTCTTGCGGCACACGCACATTTTCAAAGGTCAGCATATGGGTGGGTGAAGCGCGCAAGCCCATCTTCTTTTCTCTGGGGTGAATGGTCAGCCCTTCCGCATCGGTGGGCACGATAATTTGGCTGAAACCGTGCGTGCCGGCAGAAGCGTCCGTGCGGGTGAGCACGATGATGATGGTGGAAAGGCTGGGGTTGGTAATCCACGCTTTGGAGCCATTGACGACCCATTCGTCGCCGTCGAGAACTGCCGTGGTTTTCACCCCGCCCGCGAGGTCGCTGCCCGCACCCGGTTCGGTCAGCCCCAGCGCGCCGAGATAGTCACCGGACATCAGCGCGGGCAGGTATTTCGCTTTTTGTTCCGCCGTGCCGAAGTTCACCAGCGGGCCGAGGCACAACCCGTTGTGTGCCGCCACCGAAAGCGCAGTGCTGCCACACGCCCGCCCGATTTCCTCAATGGCAATGGCGGTGCTGATGGCATCGAAACCGGGGCCACCGTCGGCTTCCGGCACGGTGAGCGCCAGCGCGCCCAAATTCGCCATTTTTTTGATGACATCCATCGGCAATTCCATGCTGGAATCGGTTTCTGCGGCGCGGGGTTTCAATTCCGTCTGGCAGAAATCGTGAATCGCCTCCCGCCACATGCGTTGTTCATCGTTGAGTTGAAAATCCATTGTTGCGCCTCTCCTTTAAGGTACAAATTTTCGGTTTGATTGACATTGGTTCAAAACACCCAAATTATACGCACGATACAACAAATTGGCAATGAAAAGTTTTGTGAATTATATTGCGAAGCTTCGCCGTTGGGTGCATCATTTCAGCACCAAGGGCAGATAGATCTCCCGCTGTGAAATTTCATCCGCGCCAATGTCCGGCGCTGTTCCGGCGGGGAGCGGGCGGGCATCGCCGTCAATATCAGCGGTGATACCGACATCTGTCCCGCCACCGGCAATTCGCCCCGGCAGAATGTGCAAATTGCCGCCCGCCAAATCCACAAAATTCACCGCGCCGAGAATGTCGTGTGCGCCCGCCGTCAAACTCCCGCCAAAATTGGTAGTGTTGTCCCAGGCGTTATAATCGCGATTAACGGCAGTGCCAACCTCGGTAATCCCCACCGAAAAACCAACCACGATATTATTGAAGAACTCAATTGTGTCACCGGAGGCTACGATGCCTGTTCCGGTTCCATTGTTGGCGATGGTGTTATGGAAAACGGAAATCGGCACGCCCTCATACTCAGTCACAGCCAAACCGGAACCGAAACTATTGCTGACGGTGTTGCTGAAGATGACATTGTTGGCTATCATCATTTGTCCATCTGCCGCCACCAGCGCGCCATTTATTAATCCAAAATTTACCTGCAACGGAGATGGAACGTCGCCTGCATGTGGGGCGAATATTCCATCAGACACATTATCGAAAATGAAGTTATTGAGAACGTCACTTTGACGATATGGAGACGGATACATTGTCGCGCCACCGCCGAAAACGGTAGCATGATTGTGCCGGATGGTGTTGGAAATGATATGCACCGAGGCATCAGAAACATCAACCCCCGCGCCCCAGCCCGTATATCCACCGGTGATGGTGAAGCCTTCTAGCGTCGCATCGGTGTCGGCATTGTTGATGGTAACAACCGCACAGGCATTATGGGCATCAATAATGGTTTCATCGGTGTAAATATCGCGCGACCATGCGGTAGCTTCATTGTACCCGCCGAGCAGACTCAGTGAATGGGGAATACCGACACATTCGGCATAGCTTCCGCGCCCGACATACACCGTCCCGCCAACGGTGGTTTCGCTAATGCCTTTTGTCACGGTGGCGAAGGGTGCGCCCGTGGTGCCATTGCCGGTGGTGTCGCTGCCGGTGTTCGCACTGACGTATGAGCTATCCGCGTACCATTCATCCGCGCCAATGTCGCTGTTGCCGGGTACACCATGCGGACGCGCGTCGCCGTCAAAATCTATATCGGTGGAAATACTGCTTGGAGAAGGGTCAATCATTGGTGAAGCGGCGGTGAGGTGATAATCGCCCCCCGCACGGTCAACAAACAAAGGATCGGCGCTGACAGAGAAAACGTCGCCGCCATCGCTGGTATTGGTGACATTATCGTAAAATCCATTTCTGACGATGAATGGCGCGCCATTATACACCGTGATGGCGATGGTGTGTCCCACAAACAAGTTATTCCACACTTCATTGGAATAAGTGCTACTCGGAGGGTCGGGGTCATATAAATACAAGGCATTTCTGTCTATACCTGCATTATCCACAAAGGTATTGTTGAGCACCCGGCACGCGCCATTGCCGCAATAAACCCCCGCCACGAGTCCGGTAAGTGCTGCATTTTGAGCAACGATATTGTTGGTAATGGTCACCGGAATATTATGCGTAATACCATTGAAGATTCCACCAACCGATGCTTCGGCTGTATTTTTGGATACCGAATTTCTGTCCACTGTGACATGTGCATCACCAAATAGATACACGCCGCCGCCCCACACAAACGCGATGTTTTCATCAATCCGATTGCGCTCTGCCACCACTGTGGTGGAATATACCGCCAGCCCGCCGCCTGCCTGCGCCGTATTGCTGATAATCTCATTCCCGGTGATGGTATTTTCGCCATCTGCCGTGCTGAAAATACCCCCGCCCATGCACAGCGATGAATTGCGGTTGATGATATTGTCGATAATTTTGGCGTTCCGATTTTCGACGTACAGCCCGCCGCCGCCAACCAGCCCCGATGAACAATCCCCCATCGCACGGTTGCCGGTGATGGTATTTGCTATCGCCTCCGTAGAGGAATAATCCGCAAAATAGACACCGCCGCCCTGCCATGCTGCATTCCCGATGATGGTGTTGTGGTTTAGCCCAAGATACACACCATACACGCCGCCGCCCCAGCCGTCGCCACCGCCGACCGCGTTGCTGGCGGTATTATTTTTGATGGTATTGTCTTGAACATGCGATGCATAATCTGCGTAAATGCCGCCGCCATACCCTTCACCGTCAATGCTGGCAGTATTGCTGAGTATTTGGTTGTTATACAGATCCCCACCCATATATGCCCCGCCACCATAGCCGGGACCGTGTATCGCCGCAACATTATAGGCTATCGTATTGTCACGCATGATGATGCTGTAGCTATAGCCGTACACACCGCCGCCTTCTCCCCTCCAAAGTCCGGATGTCGAATAAATTGCGGTGTTGCTCATAATCGTATTGCCAACCAAGGTGACATCCGACATCCAACCAGCCATTACTCCGCCCCCTTCGCCACCATGTGTACCGCCAGTGCGTGCGACATTGCCGATAATGTCATTATATTCAATGAGCGCGGTATTATTATAAACGTGAATACCGCCCCCTTGCCCCTGACAACCATCATGGGTGCAAGCAATATTATCGATGATAATGTTGTGTCGAATGGTGCTGAAGCCATCGCTATTGAATGACTCGCCGATTTTAATGCCGCCGCCCCACCCCAAACCGGCGCTGGCATCGCCGCCGGTGATGGTGAACCCTTCCACCGTCACCGTGATCCCCGCCGGAATCACAATCACGCTGCCGGCGCGTTGGGCATCAATGGTGGACACATACACGTCCCAATCCCGCGCGGAGAAATCGTTGTTCCAGCCGCCCGCCAGCGTAATGCTTTGGGTGATGGTGATGGCTTCCGAATATGTCCCTTCCGCCACCCGCACCGTATCGCCATTGGCGGCGGCATTAATGGCGGATTGGATGGAACTGTGGCAGCCCCCGGCTCCGCCCGGCGAAACACAGAGTGTCGCCGCGCGGCTTACCAGCGGAAGAAACATCATCATAGCAAACAACACCACGCTCACGCCAAAAACCAATGCCATAGAAAATAATTTCCGTTTCATGTCCCGCCTCCCCACAAAAAATGTCGTATTCGTTTTTTGTTGATTTGCCACAATCAGTATATCAGATTTAACCGCATACTTCAACCGAAAATCAGCCTTTACCAAACCAAAACTTGTGTGTATAATGGAGGCATCATCGGTTTGAAAGCTGAAAGGCAAACATTATGGTAATCGCACTGCTGGCGATATTTTACATCCTTTTTCCTATGGCAATTATTTGGGCAAGCGAACGAAACAGCCTGCTGAACAAAATCGGCGCGGTGGGCGTGGCGTATGTGGTGGGTGTCATTTTGGGAAACGTGGGAATTTTGCCCGCTGCCGCCGAGGGGTTGCAAAATACGCTGACCACCGTGACCGTACCGCTGGCGCTGCCACTCCTCCTCTTTTCTGCCGACGTGCGCAGTTGGCTCAAGTTGGCGAAAAAGACGCTCCTGTCGCTGGGGCTGGGGCTGGTAGCAGTGTCCATCACGGTGACGGCAGGCTATCTGCTGGTGCACGGGCAGTTGGACGACGCATGGCAGGTGGCGGGGATGCTCATCGGGGTGTACACCGGTGGCACGCCGAACCTCGCCGCCATCGGCACGGGGTTGGGCGTGCATCCCGACACCTACATCCTCACCCACACCTCCGACATCATTTTGTCATCCGTCTTGTTTCTTTTTCTGATTTTTCTGGCAAAACCGCTCTTCCGCTTTTTCCTGCCCCCCTTCATCCCCCCCGAAACGGCTGCCGATGATTCCGCTGCCCCAGCCGCGCAGGATTTTGAATCCTTCGCGGGTATGCTTGCGCCGAAATACCGCGCCGGGCTGCTGAAAGCCTTCGGCGCATCTGCGCTGATTTTCGCCATCGGCGGCGGCATCAGCTTTTTAGTGCCGGAAAATGCCTCTACGGCTGTGGCAATTCTCATCATCACCACATTGGGAATTGGCGCATCCTTCGTTCCCGCCATCAACCGCATCGAAAAAAGTTTTCAGTTGGGGCTGTATCTCATCATCGTGTTCAGTCTGGTGATTGCATCTATGGCGAAATTCGACCAGTTCGCGCACGCCAATCCCGCCGTGTTCTGGTATGTTGCCATCGCGGTGTATGGCTCGCTGGCGGTGCATCTGGTGCTGTCCGCCATCTTCCGCATCGACACCGATACCACCATCATTACCGCCACCGCGCTGATTTTCTCGCCGCCGTTTGTGCCGGTGGTCGCCGCCGCGCTGAAAAACAAAGCCATCATCATTTCGGGACTCACGGCGGGCATCATCGGTTACGCCGTGGGAAATTACCTCGGCATCAGCATCGCCTATTTTTTGCAATCGTTACCGTAGAGGCAGACCGATGTGTCTGCCCTAGTTGGGCGAACTCAGGTTCGTCCTTACGCATTCAATTCACCACAAAGGAAAATTTATGACATCCGAAACTATTTTTCTGCCAAAAACAGGGCTGGGAAAAGAAACGCTGCTGGCGCAAATGCAATCGTATCGCGGGGACGATGTGCCGTGGCATGACAACAAAGCGTGGAGTTTGGTGTATCACGCCGGGGATGAACACACAGAATTGATAAAAGCGGCATACAACCTCTTTTTCTCGGAAAACGCGCTGAACCCGATGGCGTTCAAAAGCCTGAAACGGTTTGAGCATGAAGTAGTGCGTATGACGGCGCATCTGCTGAATGGCGACAAAAATGTAGTCGGCACGATGACCGCCGGGGGCACGGAATCGCTATTGCTGGCGGTGAAAACCTATCGCGATATGGCGCGCAAAACGCGAAAAATCAAGAAACCGGAGATGATTTTGCCGGTGTCGGCGCACGTGGGATTTTTGAAGGCGGCAGAATATTTTGATGTGAAACCCGTGTTCGCCCCACTGGATGATGGTTTTCGGGTGGATGTTTCGGCGGTGCAGAAGCTCATCACCAAAAACACCATCATGCTGGCCGGCTCCGCACCGAATTACCCTTTCGGCACCATCGACCCCATCGAAGATTTGGGGCAGTTGGCGGCAGCGCACAATTTGCCCCTGCACGTGGACGCTTGCCTCGGTGGGTTTTTACTGCCGTTTTTCGAGAAGCTCAACCAGCCGGTGCCGCTGTTCGATTTTCGGGTGCTGGGGGTCACATCCATTTCGGCGGACGTGCACAAATATGGATATGCCGCCAAAGGCGCATCGACCCTGCTATACAAAAGTATGGATTATGAAAAATACCAGTTTTTTGTGGAGACGGAATGGCCCGGCGGGGTGTTCGCCTCGGCGGGGTTGCTGGGAACCCGTCCCGGTGGAGCCATCGCGGCAGCGTGGGCATCGCTGATGAGCATGGGGGAAGCGGGCTATCTGTTACTGGCGGAAAAGACGCTGACAACCACCCAAAAATTGATGGACGGCATCAATGCCATCCCCGAATTGGAGGTGCTGGGAAATCCCGATATGAGCGTGTTTGCCTATCACAATGTTGACCCCGCGGTGAACATTTTGGCGGTGGCAGACCGGCTCGAATCGCGGGGTTGGCACATCGACCGCCAGCAAAAACCGGAAAGCTTGCATGCGATGGTCAATCCGGGACACGCAGAAATTGCAGACACTTTTCTGGCGGATTTGCGCGACGCGGTGGACTATGTGAAAGCGCATCCCAAAATGGCAACCAGTGGCACAGCAGCCACCTACGGGATGATTGCCAAAATTCCGTTTCGGGGGATGATTCGGGAAAACGTTTTGCAGATGATGATGGATATGTACGGTCCGGATGGCAGCACGCTCAATTTGGACGCGGAGGCGCAGGGGGATGACTTCGCCACCAAAGCCGGGCTGTGGTACCTCAAATGGAGGACTCGGCTTGACCGCTGGCAACATCAGCGAAAATAGCGTAAAACGCCCACCGAAATTCGGTGGGCGTTTTTTGGTGTGGCGACGGGTGGATTTGAACCACCGACCCAGGGTTTATGAGTCCCTTGCTCTACCACTGAGCTACGTCGCCGTAGCGGGCAATATATTACACAAAAAGCCGCCGTTTGGCAAAATGCGGCTGATTGTTTGTGTAAACATGCTTACAGATTCGCGGCAAAATTTATGCTATTATGCAGCCACACTGGGAGACTGCACATGAAATTTTTATGGATAATCGCAATTGGGCTGATATTTACCCTCTCGGCGTGCGCCACCGCAAGCGCTCCCCCACCCCCGTCGCCCACCCCGCTCGCCATGCATAATTTTCCCGAAAGCGCCCCCACCCCCAGCGGCAGAAATTTGCAACCAAATTTGAAAGACATTAACGTGGATATAAACGACGTGGTGGCGCTGTTGCCCCCCGATGCCATTCCCGCCATTTTGCCCGATGAAGTGCCGCGCATCATGGTTTCTGCCGTTAAAGCCGATACTGCCGGCATGGCGGCGGACGAGCGTGTGCTGGGCGTCAGCATCAACGGCGAAAGCCACGCCTACCCCATTCCATTTATGAGCCAGCACGAAATTGTGAATGATTTTGTCGGCGGCAAATATATCGCCGCCACATGGTGACCGCTATGCTATACCGGCATCGTGTATGACCGGGAAATCACCAAGAATCAGGTGCTCACTTTTGGCGTTTCGGGGATGCTGTACCGCAATGCGCTGGTGATGTACGACCGCGAAACGCGCAGTCTGTGGAGTCAAATTCTGGGACGCGCTATCAGTGGCGATTATATCACTACTCAACTCGTTTTCATCCCGGCGCTACACACCGACTGGCAAACGTGGAAAAATCTGCATCCCGACACACAGGTCATCAACCCCACCATGTACGGCAGCGACCCGTATGCCAGCTATTACGCCAGCCAAGCCGAAGGCGTGGTCGGCGAAGGATTGCTCGGCGGGGGATTGGACCGCGGCAGCGATATTTATCCCAAAGAGTATGTGCTGGGGGTTCGATTGAACGGAGAAGAGAAAGCGTACCCGTTTTCTGCGCTGAACAAAGAACCGGTCATTAACGACACCGTCGGCGGGGTGCCGATTGCCATCTTCTTCGACAAAAAAACCCTTTCCGGCACGGTTTTCGACCGGCGCACTACCGATGACACCGTGCTGACTTTCTCCCCCGTCAGTACCGGCACCGTGCAAGATTCGGAAACCGGCACGCGCTGGCAACCTCTTTCGGGCACGGCGCTTGACGGTTCGCTGGCGGGTACATCGCTGGCTGCGGTGCCGTTCACTTACGCCTTTTATTTCGGCTGGATAGACTACCACCCCGACAGTCAAATTTACAAAAATGCCTCCCCAAACTAAAAACAGCTTCCCGAAACTTATTTGCACTAATTTTCTCAAAGTGCGTGTCAATATTTGCACTGCTGTGAAAAAAAGCGCATAATTGAGACAAAGTCCAGTTACGCATGAGTCCTGTAGATTCTTTAATCTTTAACTTAGTTTTACGAGGAGGTAAAACAATGGCAGTTAAATTAGTTGCAAAATCCGGCGAAGTAGAATTTCCCAAAGGCATGGAAGGCGTTATCGCCAACGAAAGTCGGAAAAGCTATGTCAACGGGTTGGAAGGTAAATTATATTACGAAGGCGTCACAATTCAAGACCTTGCTCAATATTCTTCTTTTGAAGAAACGTTCTTTCTATTGCTGTACGACCGTCTGCCCACCGCCGACGAACTCGCGACATTGAAACACCGTATGACCCAGTACCGAAACTTACCCGCTGAAGTATACAATTTGATTGAAACCGTCTCGGCGGGTTATTTGGCAAAGCCAATGGCTGTGATGCGAACCGCCGTTTCGATGACCGCCCTGTTTGATGAAGCCGCCGAGGAAGAAACCGAAATGGCATTCGAACGTGAAGCCATCAAAATCACGTCGCGGATGGCAACCATCGTCGCCGCTATCAACCGCGCGCGCGAAGGCAAACCCATCGTGCAACCCCGCGCCGACCTGAGTCACGCCGCCAACTTCCTGTATATGATGCGCGGTGAAGAACCTGACGAATTCGATACCAAAGTCATGGATGTCATCCTTGTTTTGCACGCCGACCACGGTTGCAACGCCTCAACATTCGCCACGCTGGTAGTCACATCCACCCTGGCAGACATGTACTCTGCGGTTGTCGGCGGTATCAGCGCCCTAAAAGGGCAATTGCACGGCGGCGCCAACCAACGGGTGATGAAAATGCTCAACGAAATCGGCACGGCAGATAATGTAGACAACTGGCTGGAAGAAGCTGTGGCAAAAAAGAAAAAAATTATGGGTTTTGGACACCGCGTTTACAAAGCGATGGACCCGCGCGCCGTTATTTTACATGGGTTCGCCAAAGATGTCACCAAACGTGCCGGCACTGAAGATTGGCTATTAATGGCAGAAAAAATCGAGAAATTTATGATAGAAAAACTCGGTCAAAAAGGCATTTGGCCCAATGTCGATTTCTTCTCCGGGGTGGTGATGAGCTCTATGAGCATTGATGACGAATTGTTCACCCCGATTTTCGCCGTGAGCCGTTCCGCCGGCTGGACTGCCCATGCGTTGGAACAACGCAAAGAAAACCGCATCTACCGCCCACGATTCATCTACGTTGGTCCTGAAACTCAAGAATACGTTCCCATGGACGACCGATAATCCCTATCGGTACCCCGTTTTACTATTGAACCAACCCTCGCATCTCCGGCAAAAATTTTTGCCGGGGATGCTTGCATTTTAAACCGATTTTGGTACAGTATCTACACTATTGCAAAAAAGAACCGTGCGGAAAAACAGCCTTTTTCGCGCCCCAAATCGTCAACTATGCCGCCGATTTTACCGGATGGCAACCAACAATCTCAAAAGGAATATAAAATGAACGATACCCTCACTATCACCGATAACCGCACCGGAAAAACATACGAACTCCCCATCGAAAACGACAGCATCCGGGCGATTGACCTGCGGCAAATAAAAGTACATGATGATGATTTTGGGATGCTCAGTTACGACCCCGCATATCTCAATACCGCCTCGTGCAAAAGTACCATCACCTTTATTGATGGCGGCAAAGGTATTTTACGCTACCGTGGCTACCCCATCGAACAACTGGCAGAAAAAAGCAGCTTTTTGGAAGTCGCATTTCTGCTCATCCGGCACAGACTTCCCACTGCCGATGAATTGGCACATTGGGAAGAGCGCATTATGCACCACACCTACATTCACGAAAATCTTTCGCGGCTGATGCGCACCTTCCGTTACGATGCCCACCCGATGGGCATGCTCATCAGCACGCTGGCAGCAGCGGGCACCTTCCATCCCGAAGCGCGTCAAGTGGAAGACCCCGCCGTTCAGCAGAAACAAATCTATCGCATATTGGGAAAATTGCCCACCATCGCCGCGTTCGCATACCGCATTCGCATCGGGCGTCCGTTTAATTATCCCGACAGTTCACTGGGATATTCCGGCAACTTCCTCTATATGCTCGACTATATGAACCAACGAAACTATAAAGTGAACCCGGTACTGGCACGCGCGCTGGATATTCTGTTCATTCTGCACGCCGACCATGAACAAAATTGTTCCACATCCACCATGCGCTCGGTCGGTTCCAGCCGCGTTGACCCCTTCAGCGCGATGGCTGCCGCTGCCGCCGCGCTGTATGGTCCGCTGCATGGCGGCGCAAACGAAGCCGTGCTGCGCATGCTCGGCGAAATCGGCGACGTGAAAGCCATCCCCGGCTATATTGAGCGGGTGAAAAAAGGCGAAATGCGCTTGATGGGCTTTGGGCATCGGGTATACAAAAATTACGACCCGCGCGCCCGTATCATCAAAAAAGTGGCAGAAGAGGTGTTTGCCGTAACCGGTTCCAGCCCATTGATTGACATTGCGCTGGAATTGGAACGCATCGCTCTGAGCGATGATTATTTTGTCAGCCGCAAACTGTATCCCAATGTCGATTTTTACAGCGGCATCATTTATCAAGCTATGGGGTTCCCCACCGATATGTTCCCGGTGCTGTTCGCCATTCCGCGCGCGGCGGGATGGCTCTCGCAATGGCTGGAAATGGTCAACGACCCGGAGCAGCGAATTTCGCGCCCGCGCCAAATTTATCTCGGCGCAGAAAAACGCGAGTATGTGCCGTTGAACGAACGCTAATTTTTACGCCACCGGCAACACCCGCACCGCCTCCGGTCGCAGCGCGATGCGGATGGTGTTGCCTTCGCGCAACTGCAAATCTCGATACCCGCGCTGGGGAAAGCGCACCGCAATCGGGTGGGGCAGATGCGGCGCATTCACCGTCATCGCCATAACTGCCCCGCGATGCGCCATCCGGGTGATGGTCACCTCCAGCATATTATCGCCCGACAGATATTTTAGCGGTTTGTCGGGGTGAACCACTTTCACATCCTCCGGGCGAATGAAAAACGACACCCTTTTGCCCACCGACACCGGCGCGGGTGCAGCGCGCAGCGAAACATCATCCCACGCCAGCAGCACCCCATCCGCCGCTCGCGCCGTCACCGTGCCGCAAAACAAGTTCGTCGCCCCCATAATTTTTGCCACCGCCGCATTTTTGGGGTTGTTAAAAACCTCACCGATGGGACCAAATTGGCACATCTTTCCGTGACGCAGCACCGCCAGTTTATCGCCCAGCGCAAACGCATCATCCAAATTATGGGTGATGACCACCACCGTCAGCTTCAATTCGCGCTGCAAACGGACGATTTCTGCCTGCAATTCCTCGCTCACCGCTTTATCCAGTGCCGAAAACGGTTCATCCAACAGCAATAGCGACGGTTTGACAATCAGCGCGCGCCCCAGCGCCACGCGCTGCTGTTGTCCCCCCGATAGCTGGTGCGGGTAACGATGCCCCATCTCATCCAGCCGCAATCGTGCCAGCATCTCCATCACCCGCGCCCCGCGCCCCTGCATGTACCGCAATCCGTATGCCACATTTTGCGCCACGGTCATGTGCGGAAAGAGTGCATATCCCTGAAAAACCACGCCAATTCCGCGCTTGTGCATCGGCACAAACGTGGACGGGCTTTCAAAAAACACCCGGTCATCCAATTTAATGAATCCCGCATCGGGTTTGACAAGCCCGGCAATGCTGCCCAGCGTGAGCGTTTTCCCCGCGCCGGATGGACCGAACAGCACCAGAATTTCGTTTTCGGTTTCAAACGCCACCCGCAGCGAAAAATTGGGCAATGTTTTTTCGATATTCACGTTAAGCATGGGTAGCGCCCCGTTTGGCATCAGAGCGTTTTTCCAGCCGTCGAACCAGCAGCAGCAGAGCAAACGCCACCCCTGTCATTAACAACACCGCGCTGTTTGCCGCCGCCAACTGATTGGTCTGCACCAAATCGTAAATTGCCAGCGGCAGCGTCTGCGTGCGACCGGGGATGTTGCCCGCCACCATCAGCGTCGCGCCGAACTCACCCAGACTGCGGGCGAATGCCAGCACGGCTCCCGCTAAAATACCCCGCCGCGAAAGCGGCAGTGTCACATCGAGCAACACTCGCCAGCCCGGCGCACCCAGCGATGCGGCGGCTTTTTCCAGCATCGGGTCTACCGACGCAATCGCCGCGCGGCTCGATTGCACCATCAGCGGCAGTGATACCACGGTTGAGGCAACCACCGCCGCCCCCCATGTAAAAACCAGCCGGATACCGAGCGGATAGAGGGGACCGCTGCGTCCCAGCACCAACAGCAAATAATAGCCCAGCACCGTCGGCGGCAATATCAAAGGCAGGCTCAATACGGTTTCTACCGCGCTTTTACCGCGAAAGTCAGTTTTTGCCAGCCACAGCGCCAGCGCCAATCCCACCGCCACCGCGATGGCAGTAGCAGCGGTGGCAACTTGCAGCGATAAAATCAATGGTTGCCAGGGCATCTGCTCACTCTTTCACCGATTCATAGCCGTATTTTTTCAAAATGGATTGTCCGGCATCGCCCAGCACAAACGCGACAAATTTCTGTGCGGCATCAGGATGTGCCGAATCACTGACGATACCCAGCGCCTGATTGATGGGCGCGTGCAACGTGTCGGGAACCAAAACATATTTCCCGCCATCCAGATTGATGACCAGCGATAGCGGCACCAACGCCACCGCAACATCGCCCGATTGGGCATAGGTGAGTGTTTGCCGCACATCGTTGCCGAACACCAACTTCGGTTGCAGTGCGTCCCACATCCCGCTGTTTTTCAGCACAGTTTTGGCAACCATACCATACGGCGCATGTTCCGGGTTGGCGATTGCCACCCGCTCAAAGCGGGTATCGGTCAGTTGAGAAATTGTTTTCGGCAGGGATGACGGGTCACGGCTCCACAACACCAGCCGTCCGCGCGCGTAATTTTGCACCGATACGGGAATGATGAGCCCTTTATCTGCCAATTGTTGCACATAAGCCACGTTCGCCGCAGCGAACACATCGGCGGGCGCACCCTGCCCAATTTGTTGCACGAGTTTGCCGCTGCTGCCAAAATTGTAGGTTACGGTAATGCCGGTTTCGGCTTTAAATGCCTGCCCGATTTCCTCAAACGCCGGAATAAGGTTCGCTGCGGCAGAAACGGTGAGGGTATCTACGGATTTAACGGGGGTGCATCCCGTTAAAATGAGGAAGACACTCAATAAACCATATACTTTCATCATTGAAAATCGCATAAATCTTTAATCTTCCCTTAATCTTTTTTTTATTTCGCTTTAATTTTCATTTGCTATAATGTAAGGGTAGTTTGAAGGTTCCTTATTTTTACCCCAAAGGAGCCCTCCCTCCTGTAAGACCCGCGTCGTGGCAGCGCGGGTCTTCTTCTTTTAAAAACTCTGCAAGGTGGGAGGTAACAGCCGCGAGAGAACGTCAAGCGCGGCGAACACCACAAATAACCCCGACACAAAAATTCCGCCCACAAATGCAAGTATCCAATCCGAATCGCGGAGCGGCGGCGCAGAAATGGGTTTCGGCGCTGTAGCGCGCCACAGATACAGCAGCAACCACCCAAATAGCGGCAACACCGCCAACGCAATTATCAACAAATCACCATCATCCAGCCAACTGAGGCGGTTTTGAGACAGTAATGCGGCAAAACTTATGGCATTAAATGTCCCATGCAGTATCATCGGCGGGATAATAGAGCCGCTGCGCAATACCACCCCACCCAACAACACCCCCACGACAATCAGCGCGACCAACTGGGCAAGTTGCCCGTGCAGCACCCCGAACAAAATTCCGCTCGCCACCGCTGCGATACCACCGCCCAATGGCAGCCAGCTCCGCAATACAAATCCGCGAAGCATCGGTTCTTCAACCAGTGGCGCCACCAAAACTACTGTTATGCCCAAAATGACGGTTTGCATGGTCGTTTGGGGAGCGGGCAGTTCCGGCGCAGCACCAATTTTTGAGAGCAGCCATTCAAACGGAATGGCTGCCGCCGAGGCGAGGGGCCACGCCAGCATTCCCAGCGCCAGCGCAATGACAATCATTTTGATGGACGTGGGGTGCAGCGCGAAGGTTTCACGCCACGAGAATTTTCGCACCGAAACCCAAATCAGCATGGGGAAAACCAGCAGAATTTCGCCCAAAAATGAAGCATAAATTAGCGCATCTTGCCCCCAATTAAAAACAGCCGTCAGCACCCCAAAAACTATCAACAGCAGTAGCAACACCAGCATTTGAGTCAACACCAACCCGATACTTTCCCATAATTTTGGCGTTTTAGGTTGCGGAGAAGCGGTATTTACCATTATGCGCGTCTCAAATGCCGAATACCACCCGGCGCGGCGACAATCACATCGGTTGCCATATTAAGGAACAACCCGTGCCCCACAATGCCGGTTCGCCCCGCCAATGCGCGGTGAACTGCTATGGGGTCATCAATACCGGCTTCAAAAAAGCAATGCAAAATAAAATTGCGATTGTCGGTGATATACGGCTCACCGGCATCTTCGCGCCGTGCCACCCGGCAGCCAAGTTTTTCCGCCAGCCAGCACGCCTGCGTTCGCCATGCAAACGGTGTCACTTCCACGGGAATGGGTCCGCGTGTGCCCAGTTTTTCTACCATTTTTGAGGCATCAACAATAATGACCAGCCGTTGAGCATAGCGTTCCACTAGCTTTTCGCGCACCAGCGCCCCCCCCCAGCCTTTGGTCAAATTTAAAGCGGGCGACACTTCATCTGCGCCATCAATTGCCACATCAATGTGCGGATAATCTGCCAAATCGCCCAACGGGATGCCCCACGCCTTTGCCTGCCGTGCGGTTGCATCCGATGTGGGAATACCGATAATGTGGGTCAGCGCGCCGGATTTTACTTTTTCACCAATCATATCCACGGCATATCGGGTAGTTGAGCCGGTTCCCAACCCGACCACCATATTATCGGCGACCAGTTTTACCGCCTTTGCCGCAGATTGTGTTTTGAGCTGTTCGTATTCCATAGAATTTTCCTCCGAAAATCATCCGCCGGGTGTTGCGTGTCGCGCCGAATGCATCTTTTCCGAGCCACAAGCCGGTGGATATTTTAATCCAGCGGGCAACGATGACCAAATTGCAAATGTCGCGCGGGTGACATTCCTTTGACGGACTTTTGCAGCGTGGTATAATCTCTCACGATAAAGCTATGCGCCGTAAAAAATGTTTCGGCGCTTTGGAGAAATTGCATGACAACGATACCACAATTTGTTTCGGTCAACCCTGAAGTTCTTGATGAGCGGCGGGTATCCGTCCATATAAAAACCGCCAACCTCCCGGAATTGAACCGCTTTGGCGCGTGTTTTGCAGCCCCCGACCAGAAGTTCACGTCCAACATCTCATTGAATCCGGATGTGAGCACGCCGCCCCCCCTGCCCGGCAATACCATTCCCGCGCCACCCGCAGCAGCGGCAGAAAATACTCAAGCCGATATGACTGCGTTTGAACAAAGCAAATTCCCGGTGGTAGAAGTGAATCTGGTAGATGCCGAAAAAAATTTGGTTGCCCATTCGATGATCATTGAACATCAGGAACCCGATTTGTCCATCACCCTGCATATCCGCTCGCCGCAGGTGGGGCAAACCTACACCGCCTTCGCCGAGTTGATTTATCACCAAGAACTGGTTCATGTGGTCAGTGCACCGTTTGTGCTGGCGGTAAACTCGACAACTGAAGGGTGATATGGACACGTTAACCTCGTTTTTCCCAAATTTAAATTGGTATAGTTTGCTGATTTTACCCGGACTGCTGGTTGGTTTCACCGTCCACGAGTTGGGACACAGCATCACGGCTTACTTTTTGGGAGACACATCGCAGGTAGAAAAAGGGAAACTAACCGCCGACCCGCTCAAACATATTTCATGGTTTGGCACAATTTTGTTTGTGTTGTTCGGCATCGGCTGGCCCAAACCGCTTCAATTTGAGCCCAAGTATTTTAAAGACCGGTTTTTGGACACACTGCTGGTATCGCTGGCAGGCTCAACCGCAAATTTTCTCATCAGTACCCTGGTGTTTTTATTGAGTTTGGGGTTATTGACCGTATTGCGACTCTCGCAGCAAATTGATGGACAAATGTTTGGCAATATCATTTTTTTTAACCGCGGCACCGACCCGGCAATTTTCGGTTCGGGAGACCTGTGGAATAATGTGCTGGTGTGGATTATTGCCATGACAAACCGGGTTTGGGTCGCAAATTTTGTACTGGGGTTTGTCAGCCTTATACCCCTGCCCCCTTTTGACGGATTTACCGCTGTACTCAGCTTTTTGGGGGTGATGCGGCAACACCGGCTGGAAGAATTGATTGAAAACGACCCTATGCCCCCCATTTCGCCGGCAGCCATCGCCGAGCCGAAACCCGCCCCATCCCAAAAAACCACCATCGCCAATATTCACTTTCAAAAGGGCGTGGAATACCACCAAAAGCAACAATATGCCGACGCCATCGTCCGATACCGGCAGGCAATTCAAGCCGATCCTGCTTTTGGTCCGGCGTATGTTAATTTGGGATTGGCTCATAAAGCCAACGGGCAAATAAAAGAAGCTATCCACGCCCTGCGCGGCGCCACCCGGCACGCCAGCGATGCCCTGTCGCAAAATCAGGCATGGGCAGAACTGCACAACCTTAACGCAGTACCCAACATGCCCCCTCCGCTGCCTGCCACACCGGGGACCGGCACGGGCAGTATTCCATGGACGGACACCAAACCAACCCCCAATTGGACAGCGCTCGGCGTGGGGCTGTTGCTGCTGGTATTTGTGTTCAGTTGTCCACTGATAATGTTGTTCTTTGAGCTTGCCAGTAACGGACATTAGCGGAAAAACCATTTCTTCATTAAAATGGACTATCAACTGTGATAGTCCTTTTTGATGGAGCAAACGGTTATGATAAAAATTATTACCGATTCAACATGCGCGTTATCCGCCAAGTTTTTAGCCGAACGGGATATTGACATTGTTTCGCTAAAAGTAACCTTTGGAGAAACGGAAAGCTACGATGAAGTAACCGGCATTACCAACAAGATATTCTACCAACGGATTATGAGCGAAAAAGTGTTCCCCAGCACATCCCAACCGTCCGTTGGCGAATTTAAGGCGGCGTATGAGCGCGCCGCTGCAACTCACGATGAAATACTGGTACTCACACTTTCAAGCAAATTGAGCGGCACCTTCAGCTCGGCAACCACCGCCGCCAATATACTCCCCGACATTCCCATCACCCTTTTCGATAGCTACTCGGTGGCATTGGGCTTGGGGTTGATGGCTGCCACCGCGTCTGATATGGCGTTGGCGGGCGCGCCAATGGCAGAAATTGTGTCGCGGTTGGAACAAATGCGCCACGATATCCGCATCTATTTCATTGTAGATTCGTTGGAATACCTGCGACGCGGGGGAAGAATCGGCGGCGCAGCGGCATTTGTCGGCGGCATATTAAACATCAAACCGATATTAACCTTTGTTGACGGCAAAATCGAAGCCATTGACAAAGTTCGCTCCAAACGCAAAGCCATCGCCCGCATCAGCGAACTGCTCACCGGAGCGGTGTCCAACCCAACCCACCCCGTGCAAATTGGCGTGATGCATGCTGTTGCCGAAACGGAAATGCAGCCGCTTAAAAATAAAATTCTGCAAACCTTCCCCAACCATACCCGCGTCATCATCGGCGAAATAAGCCCGGTACTGGGGGCGCACGGCGGACCGGGATTGCTGGGAGCCGGCATTATCCCTGAACGCCCGCTAGCAGAATAACCGATATTATCTCCCGACGACGCATCTATTTTTGCTACCGCGTGTTTCATAAATAGATGCCGTCCTTAATCAGGCAAATTTATGATGGCATATCCCAACGAAAAAGAACTGGTCGAGCAAGCAAAGACCGACCCGGAAGCCTTTGGCATTTTATATCAACGCTATGTAAATAA
>CAYZQQ010000019.1:9287-19958 GCA_964480075.1 uncultured Anaerolineaceae bacterium | reverse complement strand
TCCTGAAGAGCCTATTTTTTTATTAAACAGTTTAATGGCAGATATGATAGTCTGCGCGGGATAAATGTCAAACACATTTTTGTTGACAACTTCCCCCCGAACCGAGTACAATTGAGTGGATGTACTAAATTTCAGCAGACGGAAACATCCTATGACTAAAAAAGTTTTAATCGTAGACAACGACCCCGGATTTTCAACTATTTTAGCAGAGACGCTCAACAATCACCCTGCGTTTACAGCCGTTGCGGTACGAAACGGCACACAGGCGATGGAACAGGTGGTAGAGAATCCCCTTGATTTGGTGATTGTTGATATGGCGCTCTCAGACGTGTCCCCCTCAAAACTAATTGCCGCTATCCGCGAACATAGTGTTGGGTTGGCGATTATGGTTATTCCGCTGATGGGTGGTTCCGTACCCGATACAATTCAAGCAATGACCATTCAGGGGGTGTTGACCAAACCGTTTTTTGTGGGCGACCTGCCCCAACTGGTCGGCGCGGCGGTAGGATTGGATTTGGCAGCCGAAGCGCCTCCTCCCCCCTCTGAATCGATTGAACCTGCGGCTCCCGTCCGCCACCGTCCGCGATTGGCGCCGCGCACACCGAGTTCACGCCGCCCCTCTCAACAACCCAGCGGGTTAAAACCCAAAAATTATCAGCCGCCAACCTCCCGCCGCTCCCGTCGAGAAACAGCCGTTGCACCCGCCGATTCCCCGTTATTGAGACTTGAGCAATTGCACAAACACGCCGCTGAAATTGTAGACCGGTTGCGCCTGCTGAACAGCGAGGTTCGCGCAGACGCGATTTTTCTGACAATGGACGGCGAATTAATTGCCCAAACCGGCAGTATGTCCGATGACCGCACGCGCACGTTGGCGTCGCTTGTGGCAACCGCCGCCGAAGCCGCCGCGCAAGCCGCCGCCTTTCTCGGCGAGCGAGACGGACGGTTTGAGCAGAGTTTGCATGAAGGGGGTCAATACCGGTTGTATTCGTTCAGTTTGGGGCACGGCGCGGTGCTTTCGCTGGCGTTGGGCACAAATTTGCCGCTGGGAATGGTGCGGCATCAGACCAAATTGGCGGGACAGGATTTGATAAAATTTATAAAGTAAGGGCGAACCTGCGTGTTCGCCCAACACAGAGCAGACACACAGGTCTGCCCCTACGATCCAAATAAGGCTCTCTCGGATTTCAGGGGGTAAGTGCAAACATAATGCTTTTTTGCATCGAATTAAACAAATTTCTCGCATTTTTTTATTCTTTCGTGAAATTCGAGTCATTTGATGCAACGTTTTTTAGGGTCTTTGGGAATTTGTGGGGTTAGCCCCGAAATAAATTTCAGGGCTAAAAACAAAAGCCGACTTTAAGTCGGCTTAAGCTATCAGCCTGAACTTTAGTTCAAGGCAAAAACGCGGCAATCTTGCGCACCCTCTAAAATACTAAAGACCCCCAAATAATACTTTAGTCGCCTTAACCCCGCAGCCGCGAGCGGGCGTTGGCGCAGTGCGGACATTCATCTTCGGTATATTCCCGACCACAGGTGAGACACACCTTCACTTCCGGGCGGGAATTCTCGCTCACATCTCCGATGATGAGCAGCACGTTTTGCCCTACCAATTTTTCCAATAATTCAGTCACATCGGTTTTGTTGATGATATACCGCTCGCCCTGTTTGGATAGCGTTCCCCCCAGCACTGTCGCCCCCATGCGCGCCGCCGTGCCGGAAAGCGTTTGCGAATCTTTGCGTGAAATACTCATAATTACTCCTGTGACCCTCGAAAAATCTCGATAATTTCATCCAGCATTTTTGCTTCCTGCTCCGGCAACACCGTCCGTGGGTCAAACCAGATAGCGCCCTCTTCCAGCCGAGTGATAACCGGCGCGGCGGCAGCCCGTAATGCCGACCCCATTTCCGTTGCGTTGGGGGCAGCGATACTCAATGCGCGGGTGGGCAAAGTTTGTCCGGGCAAACTGCCGCCGCCCACCGTCGATACGGCATCCGCCACTTTGGAGGGAATGCCTGCTTTTGCCAACACGCGCTGCCACTTTCGTGCCCGCCGATTGAGCGCGCGCACATCCAACGCTATCATCTGCCAGGTGGGCAATTCTTGCTCGGCAGTTCCTTCCAAATATGCCAGCAGCGTCGCCTGCAACGCTGCCAACGTTACTTTATCCACCCGAAAAGCGCGGAGGAGCGGGTGTTTTTTTATACGCGCGATAATGTCGGTATGCCCCAAAATAATGCCCGCTTGCGGACCCCCCAGCAATTTATCACCACTGGCAGTCACAATTGCCGCCCCCGAAGCCACACTTTCTTGCACAGTCGGTTCGTGTTCCAGCCCATATTTTGCCGTGTCCAATAGCGTTCCCGACCCCAAATCATGCATCACGGGAATACCATATTGTTCGCCCAAATCCACCAATGCCGCCAATGCCGGTGCGGTGGTAAAGCCGAGCATCTTGAAATTACTATGATGCACCTGCAAAATCAACCCGGTATTTACCGTGTGCAAATTGTTCTCAAAATCATCAATATAGGTGCGATTGGTGGTTCCCACTTCGACCAGTTTTGCGCCCGATTGCGCCATAATGTCGGGGATGCGAAACCGCCCGCCAATTTCGATGAGTTGTCCGCGCCCGATGAGCACTTCTTTTTCGGGTGCCAGTGCAGCCAGCGACAGTACCAGCGCAGCAGCATTGTTGTTGACCACCACTGCCGCTGCCGCGCCCGTCAACCGGCACAGCAGACTTTCGGCGTGATGATAGCGCGACCCGCGTTTGCCCGCGCTCAAATCGAATTCCAGATTGTTATATGCCTGCGCCGCTTCGACCATCGCCCGGCGGGCGCGCTCGCTGAGCAGCGAACGTCCCAAATTGGTATGGACAATCACCCCGGTGGCATTGATAGCCGGTTGCAGGGTGGGCGACACCATAGCACGCAGACGCGCCACGGTATCGGCGGCAATGGCATCCGGCGGGGGAACATCTGCGCCGCCAGCCAGCACATCGCCACGAATTGCCGCCAGCGTTTCTCGCGCAGCATCCACCACCAACGCCCGTTGATGGCGGTGGGTTTCTGCCGCCAGCAACGGATGGCTCAACAACACATCCACGGCGGGTAAATGGCGCAACGGGTTTTCGGTTGGTTCGGTCATAATCGGCTACACTTGGTTATGCGTTCTGGTGACAAAAAATGTTTCTACAATAACAAACGCGGTTAAAAACAAAAGGGTTATCACCCAATTGAGGGTCTGTCGCAACTGCAAAAATACTAAAATTACGGCGAATATTCCGGTTTCGATGGCATGCCGCCACAGCCGATAGCTATCGGCGGTATGCCAGTCCGGGCGCGCGAAGCGGTTATTCAGCAGTGCCGACACGGGAATCGCTGCCGCGCCAAAGGCGACAAACAACAATCCCAACAGCAGCCCAATGGTTACAGAGTCGGGTTCAAATTGGGTCACGGTCACGGTTATGCCACCGGCGCCGGAAACAGCGACGATGGCAGCCAAAAAGCTTTTCCAGCGCAAACTCATGCGGGGTCGCTCCTGATAACGCTATTATTATACCGCGAATGAGAAAAGTGAAAAAACGCTGTCCCGCAGTTTTTCGGGCTGGGGCTCAAGGGTTATCACTCTCTGACATTATAGCCTGCTTCCAGCGCATGAATGAGCCGCACCAGCATTTGATTCACCGGAGTGGGCACGGCATTTCCCGCACCGAGCCGTACAATTTCGCCATTGATGGCATCAATTTCAGTACGACTGCGACGCGTCACGTCGCTGAGCATAGACGAGCGCGTTTCACGCGTTGCCTCTGCCACCTGCAACACCCGCGCCACCGGGTCGGCATACGGTAGCGAAACGTTCATCGCCCGCGCCACCGCAGATGCCTCTGTCACCGCGTCCACCATCATCGCCCGCGCGGGAGGCGTATCTGGCAAAAAGCCGTTTTTTTGCCCCAGCACGGCGGTTAACGCATTAACCCCCGCGTTGAGGATAAGTTTTCCCCATAAAACGGTTGCCACATTTTCCACGGTAGTGCATGAAAATCCGGCGCGCTCAAACAGATGCTGCACCGAATGCACCGTGTCCGCCACGGCATTCCATATCGCCAACTGAATGGTTCCCACGCCGGAATGGTATACCGTGCGCGGCGAAAGAAGGGTGGCACCGTTGGTGGACACTCCCGTCACCGCGCGATTTTCGCCCAGTGCCGCCGCCAGTTTTTCGACATTACCCAATCCGTTTTGCAGGGTGATGGCAATGCCATCCGCCGCCAAAACGGTGGTGGCAACTTGCGCGGCATATTCGGTATCGAAGGTTTTGACACAAATCAGCGCCACATCCGCCCAGCCTGCCGCCTGCGCCGCGTCGCCGGTTGCCCGTACCGTGAACATTGTTTCGCGGCGGTCGGGTCGGCGCAGGGTGAACGATTGCAATTCACCGGCGGGTGCGGCACGTCGGCTGATGAGCAACACCTCTGCCGGCGGCGAAAGGTATCCTGCCAGCAAACTGCCCACTGCGCCCGCGCCGACAATAGCAAGTTTCATCGCATCCTCCGTTAATAGAGTTGTTCCAGCACTTCATCTTTAATGGTGTAGCTGTGTTCTGCCGTGGGAAATGTTCCGGCGGCGACTTCGGCTTTATATTGGCGCAGGGCATCAATCATTTGTGGCTGCAGATGGGCATATTGTTTGACAAACTTTGGCACAAAACGGTCAAACAGCCCCACCATATCGTGCATGACCAGCACTTGGGCATCGCAATGGGGACCCGCGCCAATGCCGATGGTCGGCACGGTCACGGCTTCGGTAACGAGTTTTGCCACTCGGTCGGGAATGGCTTCCAGCACGATGGAGAAACAGCCCGCATCCTGCAATGCTTTGGCATCCACAATGAGCTGGCGCGCCGCCGCCGCATCCTTCCCCTGCACTTTGAAGCCGCCCAGTTTCGATACCGTTTGCGGGGTCAGCCCGATATGCCCCATCACCGGAATCCCCGCCCGGATGACCGCCGCGGCAATCGGCGCGACATCTGCGCCACCTTCCATTTTAACGGCTTCCATGCCCGCTTCTTTCAAGAAACGCCCGGCGTTTTTCACGGCATCGGCAGCATTGGTAAACGACATAAACGGCATATCGCCCACCAGAAATGCGTGATTCGCGCCGCGAGCCACGGCGCGGCAGTGATGCAGCATTTCATCCACGGTGATGGAAACGGTGTTCGGCAAGCCCAGCACCACCATCGCCAGCGAATCGCCCACCAGCACCACATCAATTTCGGCGCGGTCAGCCACCAGCGCCGTGGGATAATCATAAGCCGTCACCATTGAGAATTTTTCGCCGCGATTTTTGTACGCCTGCAAATCTAAAATGGATATTTTTGCCATCCGTTTCAACTCCTTTCAAATTAATGGGTCGATTGAAATTGTATTGGTTTTGGAGAATTTTTCAATCCTGCACCGTCATTATGTTGTCAGCAGTATCACCGCCGAAACCGCCAGCAGGACCACGATAATTCGGTCAAACACCGTGCGCTTTACTCGTGTGGCAGCTTTTCTCCCAACCCACACCGACACGGGCAACAGCGGCAACAACCATGCCACACCCCACAACCGCGTAAAATCAAAAAATCCGGCAAAATAATAGATGGGCGTTTTGACCCAATTTAGCACGGCAAAAAATAAAACGGATGTTGCCACAAATGCGCGCGGCTTCATTTTTTGCTGTAGCAGATATATAGAAATCGGCGGTCCGCCCGTGTGCGCCAGCGTTGATGTCACACCCGCCACCGTTCCAGCCAGCACACCGTGCCATCCGCGTGGATGATACCAATCGCTACCGCTGAGTTTCGGCTCAATAAGTTTGTATATCACAAATAGCAGAATGATAATTCCGATACCACGCCGCAAGCCTTCGGGTGAGATGCGTGTCAGGAACACCGTCGCCAGAGCTACCCCGACAGCCGCACCCGGTAAAATGAGTGCAATCAGGTGGATATCCCAGCGTCCCCAATGTGACATCAGCGCCAGTCCATCGGCGAGCACAAGGATGGGCAACATCACACCGAGGGCGCGGTCTGCGGGGAGAACGAGCACAAGCATCGGGGTGGCAAGCGCGCCGCCCGCGCCGCCAAATCCGCCTTTGGTGAACCCAACCAGGAAAATAGACAGCGCAACAACCGTGAAAAACAGGGGTGAAGGTTCCATGCCGATACGATACAACTATTTTCAATTTACGCCAATTTTTCGTCACACGCGCAATTATGTTATACTATGGATGAACCAGTTGCGCATCAAAACGTTTTCCGCCAAAGGAGTGGAATATGCCCCCGCATAAACTTGGATTCCACATCAACGCTATCAGTAAACCGGTGGCTGATGCCATTATCCGCATTCGCCCCAACCTTATAAAAACCTTGCACCACGATGCTAATTTTTGGCGAAAAGCCCGTGAGCTGCTCCCCGATGCCTTCATCTTTGGCAGACTCTATACCCCCAATCAGGAATTTGAAGACAATCCCGTCAAACGCGGGCGCGAGTTTGCCGAGCGCATTTTGAAAGAAGAAGTCAACAAATTCGAGGCACATGGCAAGCCAATCTACAACGCCTGGGAATCATTCAATGAAGTGATGAACGAAGTCACCGGCAGTGAAAAGCAGAAAAAATACGATGATTTTCAAGTGGCATTCGGCGAAACACTACGCGCCGAAGGTTTTGAGCCGGTGGGGATGAATTTTGCCACCGGCAATTTTTCCGGGCAGCAATTTTTGGCAAATTTCCCCGGCACGCTGGAAACGTACAAATATCTGGGGTTTCACGAATACGACTGGCCCACCCTTGACCGCCTGCACAAAATTGGGCTGGCAGATGGCAACGGCGGCATGTGGCTGGCGCTGCGCTACCGACGCATTATGCAAAAAGTGCGCGAACAATTTCCGAATCAGCATACCGCCATCATCACCGAATTGGGGATGACGCGCGGCGTGGTCGGTGGGCCGGATGTTGGTCCGTGGAACAAAGATGAACCGCTCACCCCCAACGATTATTGGCAAAGTTTATTGTGGTACAACAGCGAAATTGCAAAAGACAATTACGCGCTGGGGGCATGTTTATTTGTGGTGGGGGCAATCCACCCGTGGGAGAGTTTCGAGCATTTGGGACCCATTATGGACAGATTGGCGGCATTTGAGAAATCCATTCCCGTCGAAGAACCCACTCCGCCCGTCGATGACACTCCTGTTCATCCGGACGAACCATCCGACGACAATCAGCCCGTCCTCCCAACTGACACCGTGCCCGTCACCGGGGGAAACATCCCCGATGCGCCATCTCCGCCGCCCACATTTCCCGGTGGCACACCTGCACCCATCTCCAGCGGAGACGGCATCGCCATTAAATTTCCGGCGGAAGTGGCGAACGTGCATACCCACTATTTTCTGTTCCCCACAGGCACCGGCTCGTGGTGGTATGCTGCGGCTCAAGATTACTTTGAGCAATTCGGCATCACCCGTGGTGAACGGCTGGAGGACGCGCTGTTTTTGCGTGGCACACAGGGACATACCCTCACCCTGCTCAACCCGTCGCCGGATGTGCTGGCAAAAGTTCAGCAGCTTAACTCAACTACTACCCTTGATGTTATCACCGCCGCATCCCCCGCCGAATTGGCGGATGTGTTGCGCGGCAGGATTATGCAGGGCAATGCTTTTCCATAGCGCGGGGGTTTAAAAGCAAAGAGACCGGCGGGAACATCCGGTCTCTTGCGAAAGAAGGAGATGCGCGATGTCTATCGCGATTTGTGCCAACAGTATAGCGCAATCGAGGTCAACCCGCATCGGCAAGATAACCACAATTCGGACCAACATTTTTACGCCGGATGGCGTACCTTCAGGAGAACTGCATTATGGCAAAAATCAATCTCAGCGCCTGGAGAGAAATCCTCGCCCGCATTTTTGATGGGTTTGACACCCAATACAACGTTTCGCCCGATTGGCTCATCAATCCGGACACCAATCGCAAACTCAAGCTCGATATGCTCTATCCGAACATCGGACTGGCAGTACGATTTGAAGGATTGCGCAGCAGCCAACAAAAACGGCGGCTCAGTTTAGAAGAGGAATTACAGGAAAAACAACGCATCGCCGCCCGCGAAACCGTGTGCCGTGAGCATGGGGTTAGTTTAGCGCAGTTGAATCTGTCCACTACCGAACCGCGCGAGATTTTTCTCACGCTGGAAGATGCCATGAGCCGCGCCACCCGCATGCTCGCCAAAGACAAATCACGCCCGCTGGCGGAAAAATCGCGGTTTTTGGAGCAATTGAGCCGCGCCCGCACCATCGCCGGCGGTTTGCGGCGCAAAGTGCCCACCGAGCGCGAATTGGGCACCTATTCGGCGCTATGGTATGACCGGCAATTTCTTGATACACCGTCCATAACGGAGACAGCACCGCCCATACCGCAAATCAAGCTTAAAGAGGGGATGCATATTGAACACACCCATTTTGGCGAAGGGCTGGTGGAAGCTGTATTTTCCAGCGGCGAAGACACGATGGTCACCATTGATTTTTTCAGCGCGGGACGGCGCACCTTTATGCTGAAATTGCTGGCGGATAAAATTTCCGTCATCACATAAATTATTTTCAAAAGGGGAGAACGGCACATGGGAACATTGGCAGCGCAAACGGAGAAAGCCTATCGAAAAGTCATCAATTCGTGGGCAATGTATGATTGGGCAAATTCGGCATTTGTTACCACAGTGATGGCGGCGGTATTGCCCGTCTATTACAGCAAAGTGGCAGGAGCAAATCTCGCACCAAATATTGCCACGGCATATTGGGGCTATACCACCACCATCGCGCTGTTGATTGTGGCGTTTTTGTCGCCCATTTTGGGGGCTATTGCCGACTTTTCCGGCATTAAGAAAAAATTTCTGGCATATTTTGCGGCGATGGGAATTGTTGGCACGGCATTGCTGTGGTTTGTGTCCACCGGCGACTGGTTCATCGCCAGCCTCTTTTTCATTGTGGGTACTGTCGGCTTTGCGGGGTCGGATATGTTTTACAATTCCCTGCTGCCGCATGTCGCCAAGCCGGAGGATATGGATCAGGTTTCAACACGCGGCTACGCCTTCGGGTATCTGGGCGGCGGGATTATGCTCGCCATCAACATCGCCATGATTCAGCTCATGCCCGATGCGGAAATCGCCACCCGATTGGCGTTTGTCACCGTGGCAATTTGGTGGGCGGTCTTCACCATCCCCATTTTGAAAAACGTTTCTGAACCCCCTGCCACCCGCCGTGAAGGGGAACATCCAAATTCCATTCGCGCCGGATTTGACCGGCTGCGGGTGACATTCCGCGAAATTCAGCATTATCGGCAATTGTTCATTTTTCTGATTGCCTTCTGGGTTTACAATGACGGCATCGGCACCATCATCAAAATGGCAACCATTTACGGCGCAGAGGTGGGAATCGGGCAAACGGCGCTCATCGGCACGTTGTTGATGGTGCAATTTGTCGGTATTCCGTTTTCGTTTGCCTTCGGCTGGCTGGCAAAACGGATGGGGACAAAAAAAAGTATCTATCTGGCGCTGGCAATGTACACCGTGATTTCCGTTTTCGGATATTTTTTGCGCGATGCATGGCAGTTCTGGACGCTGGGGTTTATGGTCGGCACGGTGCAGGGCGGCGCACAGGCATTGAGCCGGTCGCTGTACGGGGCGATGACCCCAAAGGCAAAATCGGCGGAGTTTTTCGGTTTTTACGGGATGAGTTCCAAATTTGCGGGGATTGCCGGACCATTGCTGTTCGCGGTCGTGGGGCAATTGGCGGGGTCGAGCCGGTTGAGCATCGTCTCCATCGTCATTTTCTTCGCGGTGGGCGGATTGCTCCTCAGCCGGGTGGATGAGGATGAAGGCATCCGCATCGCCAAAGAAGAAGATGCGCGGGTGAAAAATACCTCTATATGAAAAATTCGTAGTGACAGCTCAATGGGCTGTCACTACCAGAAACTATGATGAAGACCCAGCGCCGAAAACACAACCGATTAAAAGGATATGATTACAGCGTTCCGGGATACTATTTTGTTACAATCAGCACCTGGAACCATTGCCCATATTTTGGCGAGATCAACAATGGGCAAGTACGGTTAAATTCATTGGGCTTGATTGCACAAAGGTTTTGGATTGAAATCCCCACACATTACAATACAATTGCCATAGATGTTTTCACAATTCTGCCGGACCACATTCACGGTATTATCGTCATTGAGGAAATCAACAATGTAGGGACAGCCCAATGGGCTGTCCCTACGGTTGGATTATCAACAATTATCAATAGCTATAAGGGTGCTGTTACCAAAACCGTGCATACACAGATGCCCAATAACAACTTCGGTTGGCAACGTTCATTTTACGACCATATCATTAGAAGCGACGAAGCATTAAATCAAATTCGCCAATATATTGTCAATAATCCTCTCAAACATTTTCTTCAGCAAAATACGTAGGGACAGCCCAATGGGCTGTCTCTACAATTGGTTTGCTCTCAAAGATTATTGGCAACGCTCTTTTTACAACCACATCACATCCGCTCAAACATTTCCTTCAGCAAAATACGTAGAGACAGCCCAATGGGCTGTCTCTACAATTGGTTTGCTCTCAAAGATTATTGGCAAC